>JAPFFX010000426.1 GCA_026645375.1 Citricoccus sp. WCRC_4
CGGTCAGCAGCTGCTGCCCGGAGTCCCCGACCTGCGGCAGGGTCCGCTGGCGCAGGGTGCGTTCATACGGCTGTGCGCTGGACATGCTCCCACCCTAGTCCGGTGCGTCCCCGGCAACCCGGGAGGCTTGGTACTTGGACGTGTTCACCCACTCGGGGCCTCAGGTCCAGTGCTGCATGGGGGCCCCGATCTGTTCCAGTTCCGCCAGCGCGAACTGTCGTAGTTCGCGTACCTTGGCGTTGCGCAGGGCCCCGGACGGGTAGATCAGTTGGACGGAGTTCTCCGGCAGTTCGTCGGCGATCTGCGTGTAGACCACCCGGCGGCCCTCATAGGTGAGATCCCCTCGGGGCCGACCCATGATGACCGAGTAACCGAGACCCCTGCCGACGAGGGAGCGGATGGCCTCGACATTGCGCAACCGCCACTGAACCCTGGGGGTGAATCCTGCGCTGGCCATCATGGACATGATCAGGTCAGGAGCCGGTTTTAAGCCTAGCAACACCGCCGGCTCGTCGCCGAGTTCGGAGAACCGCAGTGACGGGCGGTTCGCAAGTCGATGGCTTCCGGGCAGGACCAGTTGGAGTCGGACGGGGGCGACCGTGGTTCGTTCCACGTCCGTGTCCACGTGCAACTGATACATGAAGGCTGCGTCGAGCCGGCCCGTCAGGAGCATCTGCTGCAGTTCGTCCGAGGATCCTTCGTGCACCTCGACCTGCACTCGGGGGTGATGGTCGGCGAAGTGCCCCAGTACCGGGGGCAGCAGCCATGGGGTGAGGGTGTCGAAGCAGCCGATGGACAGGGTGCCGGCCAGCTCGCCGCGAATGGCACTGGCCGAGCTCTCCATGGCCTCCGCCGCGGACAGCACGGCCCGTGCCTGAGCTTCCAGGTCCCGGCCGGCCGCGGTGAGCACCGACCCCGTGGCCCGACGCCGCATCAGCAGCTGGACCCCCATCGTCTTCTCCAGGGCGCTGAGGGAGGCCGACAGGGTCCCGGCGGTCACGTGGAGACGCTGGGCGGCCGCCGCGAGCGTGCCCTCCTCGGCGATGGCCACGAAGTACTCCAGTTGACGGATCGTCACCGCAAGCATCTTTGCCTCCATCAAACTTGATCTGCGTTTACATTCGATTTACCCATAGTATGAACTGCGCCATAGTCATGGTGTGACCCAGATGACAAACGATTCCGCAGACCTCACCCCTCGAGTGATCACCCTCGGCACCGCCGGCGGGCCCCGGTGGTGGGGAGCCGACCCGGCTGGGCGCCGTAGGAACGGGATTGCCACGGCCGTCGTGGTTGGCCCGGCGGTGTACCTGGTGGACTGTGGCCGCGGCGCCAGCACTCAGTTCGCCGAAGCTGGCCTGAGCATGGACCGGTTGCGCGGGGTGTTCCTCACCCACCTGCACTCGGACCACACGGTGGACCTGTCCGGGATGCTGCTGTTCGGCTGGATGATGTCCGGTCCGCGGACTGGCGGCCCGATCCCGGTGATCGGTCCCGGCGACCGCGGCATGCTGCCCGCCGTGAACCCCCGCGCCACCGGCGAGGTCGCCCCGTTAACACCCCTGGCCCCCACGTCCGGGACCGTCCAGTTGGTCGAGCACCTGCTGACCGCCTACTCCGCCGATGTAACCGACCGCATGCTCGACTCCTTGCGCCCCTCCCCGTACACCCTGTTCGCCCCGCGAGATGTGGCCCTGCCCGAGGACAGCGGATACCACCCCAACCTGAACCCGAGTCCGGCCGGGCTGGAGCCATTCACCGTATTCGAGGACGAGTTCGTCCGGGTGACGGCCACCCTGGTGGTCCATCCGCCAGTGGCCCCGGCCTTCGCGTTCCGCTTCGACACCGAGCACGGGTCAGTGACGATCTCCGGGGACACCGCCCCCAGCGAGAACCTGGTGCGACTGGCTACCGGCACCGACCTGCTCCTGCACGAGGCCATCGACATGGGCTGGGCCGAGACCGCATATCGGGACGTGGACGCCGCTACCCGTGAGGCCACGCTGGACCACCACCGCAAGTCCCACACCACGCCCCGTCAGGCCGGCCAGATCGCTGCCGCCGCCGACGTCGGCACCCTGGCCTTGCATCACCTGGTGCCAGGCCACGCCGACGCCTCCGTCTGGCACGAGGCCACTGAGACCTTTTCCGGACCTGTCCTCGTGCCCGAGGACCTGCAGTCCATTACCGTCGCCCGCCGTCTCCGCCCTGCGCTGGCCGCCACCTCTCTCTAGGATCATCATGACGCAGACCATGCCCCCCACTCCCTCCTCCACCAGCTCCTCGACGCCCCAGGCATCAGAGTCGCTCAACACGCCGCACATGCGGCGCATCCTCACCTCGAGCTTCGTCGGTAGCGCCATCGAGTACTACGACTTCCTGCTATACGCCACGGCCGCAGCCCTGGTGTTCAACAAGGTCTTCTTCGTCAATCTGGACCCGGTATGGGCCACCTTCGCCTCCTTCGGCACCCTGGCCGCCGGTTACCTGGCCCGCCCGGTGGGCGGAGCGATCTTCGGGCACTACGGCGATCGGCTCGGACGCAAGAAGATGCTGGTGCTGTCCATGCTGCTGATGGGCTTCGCCACCACCGCCATGGGACTACTGCCCACCGCCGCGGCCATCGGCATGGCCGCGCCCGCTCTGCTCATCACCCTGCGGGTGATCCAGGGCATCGCCGTGGGCGGCGAATGGGGTGGGGCCATGCTCATCGCCCTCGAGCAGGCTCCCGGTGGCAAGCGGGGCTTCGCCGCCAGCTTCGCCAACATGGGCGCCCCGGCCGGTGCCACCCTGGCCACCCTGGCCATGTCCGCGGCCACACTGTTGCCGGAAGAACAGTTCCTCTCTTGGGGCTGGCGTATCCCGTTCCTTATCAGCGCCGTGCTGGTGGTCATCGCCATGGTCATTCGGCTAAAGATTTCCGAGAGCCCGCTGTTCCAGCAGTTCGAGCACGAGGCAGACCGTCGACGCATGCCGATCCTGGATGTTTTCACCCAGTACCCCAAGCAGCTGGGCCTCGGCGTGCTGGCCGGAATCGCGCAGTTCACCATGGCCGGCATGGTCACCGTCTGGGCCGTCAGCGAAGCCGTGGCCCTTGGTGCGGACAAGACCGGCGTGCTCAACGCCAAGGCAATCGCAGCCGCGGCCATGCTGATCGCCACGATCGTCAGTGCCCGCCTGTGTGACCGCTTCGGACGCCGGCGGATCATGCTCATCGGCATCAGCTCCGGCATCGTCGCTGCCTACCCCATCCTGATGCTGGTCCAGACCGGCACCGTGGCCGGATACGCCACCGCCGTGATCCTCGGCCAGGTCATCCAGGGCTTCATGTTCGGCCCCCTGGGCGCCTTCATTGCCGAGATGTTCCCCACCCGCGTGCGCTACACCGGCTCGTCGATCGCCTACCAGGCCTCCTCGACGATCGGCGCCGGGTTCACCCCTATGCTGGCCGCGGGCATTCTCGCCGCCACCTCCGGCATCGCCGTGCTCGGAGGACTGTGGATGGCCGTGCTCGGCGTGTGCGCCCTGGCCGTACTCCTCGCGCCCGAAGGACACCGCCGCCAACTCGCCGACATCCGCTAGCACGGCACACGTCGGACACCCCGAAGAGGGACCGATCCGATAGGCAGAGGGCCCGGATGAGAAATTATCCGGGCCCTTCGTCGAGCCGTCGCCCCCATCTCCGGCTCACCGTCACCGCACTCCCGGACCAGGGGTTCCGTTGATCCTGCCGGGCCGGTCTTGGCCGGCGACCGCGGCCTGCCACAATGGGCGGATGCCCACAAGTGACGCCAGGCCCCCCACCGGCCGCAGCATCCAGCTCAGCGAGTCCGGTGAACGGGCCAGGATCATCCCGGATGAGCACGACGACGGCTGGGTCCTGGACATCGGCGGCGCGGTCCAGTCCCACGTGGACCTGGCCGACCCGACCCGGATCCGGTACGAGTACCTGCGCCGGATGGCCAACGTCCTGGACGCCTGCTGGCCGACCGGAGCGCCGCTGCGCATCCTCCACCTCGGCGCCGGGGCGCTGACGCTTCCGCGGTACGTGCAGGCGACCCGCCCCGGATCGGTCCAGACGGTCGTGGACCTGGACCGGGAACTGCCGTCGCTCGTGGTCTCCGAACTGCCCCTGCCCGAGGGCACGGATCTCACGGTGGTGATCGGGGACGCCCGGGCCGAACTGGCGCACCTGCCCAAGGACCGCGTCGACGCCGTCGTGCTGGACATCGCCACCGCGGCGAACGCCGCCGCCCACCTGACCGGTGCGGAGTACTACGGCGAATTACTCGGTCGCCTCACCGAGCACGGGGTGCTGCTGGTCAACATCGGAGATGACACCGGCCTGCGGTTCCTCGGCCGGCAGTCCAGGGCCCTCGACGACGCCGCCACCGAGGCCGGACTGACCGGCACGTGGGCCCTGGCCGACGCGAACCTGCTGGAGCGGCTGGACACCGGCAACGTGGTGCTGGCCGCCGGCGGCGCGCTCGCGGCCCAGGATCACGAGGAGGTGAGGGCCCGGTTGCTGGCCGCCGGGCCGCATCCCGCCGCGGTGCTGGACCCGTCCCAGACCGCGGACCTGGCGGCCCGCATCGAGCGGGCCTCGTAGGTCCTCGACGTCCGTGACGCTCGAGGCCGGTGGCGACGCACGGACCGGGGGTGGATCATGGGAGCCATGGGCAGGAGTGAATCGCGCGTGCGGGTCGTGCGCGTCAAGGACGGGAAGCGCGAGGCGCGGGCGGACGTACTGGCGGCCGAGGAGCCGTTGGAGATCCGGGTGAACGGCCGGCGGCTGGCGGTGACCATGCGCACCCCCACCGAGGACTTCTCCCTGGCCGCGGGCTTCCTGCTCAGCGAGGGACTGATCGGCCGGGCCTCGGACGTGTCCTCGATCCGCTACTGCGGCCGGGACTTCGGCCCGGGAGCCGAGGAGGCGGACAACACCGTGGACGTGGTGCTGGCCCCGGGCGTGGCGGCGCCCGCTCCGGCGCTGGAGCGTCACGTGCTGATGACCAGCGCCTGCGGGCTCTGCGGGCGCACCAGCATCGACTCGGTGCGCAC
>JAPFFX010000428.1 GCA_026645375.1 Citricoccus sp. WCRC_4
CCGGGCCCGGCCCGTTCGTGTCCTGTGCCCCTCCGGCGCGGCCGAGGGGGCTAGTGGCGCATCAAGCGCCCAGTCGCTGCTTCAGCCCGTCCAACTGGCCGCCGATCGAGGCCGGGAGGGAGGAGCCGAACCGCGCGAACCACTCCTCGATGGAGGCCACCTCGGCCGTCCACTCCTCGGTGTCCACCTTCAGGGCGTCCTCGAGGTCCTCGGCAGAGATCTCCAGCCCGGTCAGGTCCAGGGACTCCGGGGTCGGGGTGCGGCCGATCGGGGTCTCCGTGGCGTCGGCCGTGCCCTCGAGGCGCTCGACGATCCACTTCAGCACCCGGGAATTCTCGCCGAAACCGGGCCACGCGAAGCCGCCCTCGCGGTTGCGGCGGAACCAGTTGACCAGGTAGATCTTCGGCAGCTTGTCCTGGGCGACCTTGCCCGACTCCCGAACCCAGTGCTCCAGGTAGTCACCGGCGTCGTAGCCCATGAACGGCAGCATGGCCATCGGGTCGCGGCGCACCACGCCGACTGCCCCAGCCGCGGCGGCCGTGGTCTCCGAGGACAGGGTGGCGCCCTTGAAGATGCCGTCCTCCCAGTCGAAGGACTCGGTGACCAGCGGAATGGTGGTCTTGCGGCGGCCGCCGAAGAGGATGGCGTCCAGCTTCACGCCGTTGGGCTCGTTGTACTCCGGGGCCAGCATGTCCGTCTGCTCGATCGGCGTGCAGAACCGGGAGTTGGGGTGGGCCGCCGGGGTCCCGGACTCGGGCGTCCAGTCGTTGCCCCGCCAGTCGGTCAGGTGCGCCGGGACCTCGTCGGTCATGCCCTCCCACCACACTCCGCCGTCGTCGGTGAGGGCGACGTTGGTGAAGATCGAGTTGCCCTTGGCGATCGCACGCATGGCGTTCGGGTTGGTCGACCAGCCGGTGCCCGGGGCCACGCCGAAATACCCGGTCTCCGGGTTCACCACGCGGAACTCTCCGTCGTGGCCGGGGCGGATCCAGGTGATGTCGTCACCCAGGGTCTCGGCCTTCCAGCCCTCGATGGTCGGGTCGATCAGCGCGAGGTTGGTCTTGCCGCAGGCCGAGGGGAAGGCCCCGGAGATGGTGTAGGACTTGCCCTCCGGGTTGGTCAGCTTCAGGATCAGCATGTGCTCCGCGAGCCAGCCCTCGTCCCGGGCCATGACCGAGGCGATGCGCAGCGCGTAGCACTTCTTGCCCAGCAGGGCGTTGCCGCCGTAGCCCGAGCCGTAGGACCAGATGGACCGCTCCTCGGGGAAGTGCACGATCCACTTGGTCTCGTTGCACGGCCAGGCGACGTCCTGTTCACCGTCCTCCAGGGGGGCGCCGACGGAATGCAGGGCCGGGACGAAGAACGCCTCGGTCTCCTCCATCTTGCGCAGCACGTCGGTGCCGATGCGGGCCATGATGCGCATCGAGTTGACCACGTAGGCGGAGTCGGTGATCTCCACGCCGAACTTCGGGTCCTCGGCGTCCAGGTGACCCATCACGAAGGGGATCACGTACATGGTGCGCCCGTGCATGGAGCCGGCGAAGGCGTCCTTGAGGATGCCCTTCATCTTGCCCGGCTCCATCCAGTTGTTGGTGAAGCCGGCGTCCTCCTCCTTCTCGGAGCAGATGAACGTCCGGTCCTCCACGCGGGCGACGTCGGCCGGGTCGGAGAACGCGGCGTAGGAGTTCGGGAACTTGTCCTCGGCGAGCTTCACGAAGGTGCCGGCCTCGACCAGCTCGGCGGCCAGGCGGTCATACTCCTCCTGCGAACCGTCCACCCAGTACACGGAGTCCGGCTCCGTCAGGGCGGCGACCTCCTTCACCCAGTCGAGCAGCTTCCCGTACGAGGTCGGGGCCTCCGCCACGGCTCGGTCTGCGAAGGTGAGTGAGGAGTTGTCTGCCATGGGGGTTCCCTCCATTGGGTAGCGGCTGCCTTTGGGGTCGCCTCCGGAACGGGCCGTCAGTGGCCGGCACTCCGTTGTGCGTACACCGTCTCCGGTGCCTCATTCTACCCACGCAGATCACACGCCCGTTCCGGTGACGTCACCTACCGGACACCCGGCCCCGGCACCGCGCCCCGTCCCCGCACGCCCGGAATGATCAGCCGGGAGGCCCGCCCCTGGGGCGCACCGGAGCCCCGCCCGATGCCGATTTGGCGAACGGCAGGTGAATCGCTATAGTTCTTCAAGGCCGTTCGCGGCGATGCGCCCTTAGCTCAGCTGGATAGAGCGTCTGTCTACGGAACAGAAGGTCAGGGGTTCGAATCCCTTAGGGCGCACCAGGTCATGATGACGGAAGAGGCCGGACCCCACGGGTCCGGCCTCTTCTGCATCCCGGACCTCCCGAACGCCTTCCTCGCCAGCACGCGAAGACCTGAGGCCCCCCTCGAGGTGACCGACGCGTCAGGGGCGCGGCACGGCGAAGTGCGTCATCCGCGCGTCGCGGCCGTCCAGGGTGGCCCACTCCCCCGGCACCGCGAACACCTGCAGGCCCAGCGTGGGCAACCGCTCGGCCATGGTGACCACCGACTCCTCGTCGGAGTCGACCGAGGCCAGCCGCATCCCGAGGTCCTGGACCCAGGGCAGGTGGCCGACCACCATCAGGGTCCGCACCTGCTCCTCGGTCTCGTTGATCACGGCGAGGGCGCCGGTGTCATCGGTGTCGTAGAGGCGGGAGTCCAGGTAGGGGGTCGGCGCCTTCTCGCCCAGTTCGCTGCAGACCCAGGTGCAGGTCTGCCGGGTGCGCACGGCGTCCGAGCACAGGATCATGTCCGGGTAGATCCCGTGCTCCACCAGCCACTTCCCGGCCAGCGGCGCCTCCCGGTTTCCCCGCCCGCCCAGGGGCCGCTCGTGGTCCGGCACGCCCTTGGGCCAGTCGGACTTGGCGTGGCGGAGGATGACCAGGGTCTTCTCCCCGGTGCGGTTCCGGGAGGCGGGGTTCACGACGTCGGAGGGCATGATCCCAGCGTAGTGGTCACCCTGCCCCTCGGGCTGGCCGGGCACCTGCAGCCCCGAGCTCCGGCGCGACAGGCACTCCGGCCGGGGTCACAGGGCGTCCCGCCCGGTGATCTTCCGCCCGATCAGCAACGACTGGATGAACTCGGTGCCCTCGTAGGTGTGCACGACCTCCATGTCCGTCAGGTGCCGCGCCACGTGGAAGTCGAGCAGCAGCCCGTTGCCGGCCAGCAGGTCCCGGGCCTGCTGGGCGATCCAGCGCGCCTTGTTGGCGGTGTGCATCTTCGCGATCGAGGCCATCGACCCGGTCCACTGTCCGGTCTCCTGCAGCTGGGCCATCCGGAAGCACAGCAATTGGATGGCCGTGAGTTCGGTGAGCATCTGGGCCAGTGTGTTCTGCACGAGCTGGTTGGACCCGACCGGGCGGCCGAACTGCTCGCGGACCTCGGCGTAGGTCGCGGCCGCCTCGAAACACGCCAGGGCATGCCCCAGCGCCTCCCAGGACGCACCACCGCGGGTGGTCGCCAGGACCCGGGACACGTCCCGGAAACCCTCGGCCCCCGGCAGCCGGTTCTCCTCGGGGATCCGCAGGTCACGGAAGGACAGGTCGGCCTGCAGGATCGCCCGCTTGCCGACCTTGCCCTCGATGACCTGGTAGTCGAAGCCCTCCGGGCGGTCCTCGGGATCGCGGGGGTCCTCGCGTTCCATCACGAAGGCCTTGACCTGGCCGTCGGCCTCGTCCCGGGCGAAGACGATCACCAGGTGGGCCATGGAGCCGTTGCCGATCCACCGCTTGGCGCCGTTGATGACCCAGGTGTCGCCCTCGCGGCGGGCGGTGGTGTCCAGGTGCACGGAATCGGAGCCGTGTCGCGGTTCGGTCAGCGCGAACGCTCCGATCCTGCGCAGTGCCGCCATGTCCGGCAGCCAGCGCTGCTTCTGCTCCTCGGAGCCGAGCATGTTGATCGTGCCCATGGACAGGTTGGCCTGGACGCCCAGGAACGTGTTCATCGACCCGTCCCCGCGGGACAGCTCCACCGTGGCCAGCCCGGCGGCCAGCCGCGAGAGGCCCGGCGCGCCGTGGCCGGTGATGGCCCCTCCGACCACGCCCGTGGCGGCCAGCGGTTCCAGCAGCTCGTAGGGGAACTCGGCCCGCTCCCAGTAGCCGTTGATGACCGGGAGCACGTCCCGGTCCACGAAGTCCCGCACGGAGGCCCGGACACGCCGTGCGTCCTCGGGCAGGTCCTGCTCGAGCAGCAGGTAGTCCGTGTCCCGGGCCGTGGTGAGCCCGGAGCGCAGGGATTCCAGGTACCCCGCGGTGTCCTCGGCCCAGTCGACGGTCCGGGGGTCGGCGGCCTGCGGCATCGCCTCAGTGTTCATAGCTGTACCAGCCCTTCCCGGTCTTGCGGCCGAACTCGCCGGCCCGGTACTTCTGCTCCAGCAGGGGGTGGGGCTTCTCGGTCTCGTCGCCGGTCAGTTCGTAGGTGGCCTGGCGGATGAGATAGGTGACGTCCAGGCCCACCAGGTCCATCAGCTCGAAGG
>JAPFFX010000432.1 GCA_026645375.1 Citricoccus sp. WCRC_4
TCTTCCGATCTACCTTCCCGCATGAAGGTGCCGGGCCGGCGTCGTTCACGGCAGACCATCGCTGCCGGCCCGCCCGCGGCGGGTGCTAGCCTGCGGCCATGGCCGAGCACAAGGCCGGTGATCCGGGGGTGACCCTGCGGTTCCTCGGCGGAGCCGACACGGTCACCGGTTCCCGGTTCCTGGTCGAGACCCCCTCCACCCGGGTGCTGGTGGACTGCGGGATGTTCCAGGGCCTGAAGGTGCTGCGGGAGCGCAATCGGGCGCCCTTCCCCGTCCGGCCGGACTCGATCGATGCGGTCGTCCTCACGCACGCACACCTCGACCACACCGGATACGTCCCCGCCCTGGTGCGCGACGGCTTCCGGGGCCCGGTCTACGCCACGCGGGGAACCACCGACCTGGCCGCCATCATGCTGCCCGACAGCGGCTACCTCGCCGAGGAGGAGGCCCGGCGCGCCGCGCGCTACGGGTACTCCAAGCACGCCAGGCCCCGTCCGCTGTACACCGCGGCGGACGCGGAACGGTCGTTGGAGAGCTTCGTCCGCGTCGACTTCGACGCGCCGCAGGAGCTGGGCGCGGGCATCCGCTTCACGATGGTCCCCGCCGGACACATCCTCGGCGCCGCCGGCGTGCGCCTCGAGGCGGACGGCCGCTCGGTGCGGTTCACCGGCGACCTCGGTCGCCAGCACGACCCGCTGATGCATCCGCCCCGGCCCCTGGAACACGCCGATGTCCTCGTGACCGAGTCGACCTATGGCGACCGGCTCCACCCGGACCAGGCCCCGGAGGACGTCCTGGCCGACGTCGTCACCCGCACGGCGAAGCGGGGCGGCGTCGTGCTGATCCCCGCGTTCGCGGTGGGACGCACCGAGACGGTCCTCTACCACCTCTCCCGGCTGGTGGAGAGCGGGCGGATCCCGGACATCCCCGTGTACCTGAACAGCCCGATGGCCATCAACGCGGCGGCCATCTACCAGCGCTACCCCCAGGAGCACCGTCTGGACGCGCACGCACTGCGCCGGATGTACGGGCTCGCCCGGCTCGTCCGCGATCCGGACGAGTCGAGGCTGCTCAACCTGCGCGGCGGGCCGATGATCATCCTCTCCGCCAGCGGCATGCTCACGGGCGGGCGGATCCTGCACCACGTCGTCGCCTACGGTTCCGACCGGCGCAACGCCATCGTCCTCACCGGATACCAGGCCGTGGGGACCCGCGGCTCCGCCCTGCTCGGCGGCGCCGACTCCCTGCGCATCTTCGGTGCGGACGTCCCCATCCGCGCCGACGTCGTGTCGATCGACGGCATGTCCGCCCACGCCGATGCCGACGAGCTGTTCTCCTGGATCGCCGCCGCCCCCCGCCCGCCGGACACCGTCTACCCGGTGCACGGGGAACGAGTGGCCTCCGATGCCCTGCGCGCCCGCCTGCAACGCACCCTGGGCTGGCGCGCGCGCACGCCCGAGCACCTGCAGCGCGTGCGGATCTGAGGCGATCCGGAACCCCGGCCCCGGGCCGCGTGGTGACGGTGCGGTGGGCGGGTCAGGGGTCCACCGGATGTTCCCACCACGCGGTGGCCGTACCTACCATGGGCCCGTACCCGGGCCCGTGTGTCGTCCGTGATCCTCCGGAGCGTGCCCGCCCACACCACCGAAGCACTGAAGGACGGACATCATGAGCGAACTGCTGAGGCGCGGCCACTTCTCCGAACGCCGCATGCCCTTCGACATGCCAGAGACCTTCCGGCGCCTGTTCGAGGGAGAACTGGACAAGGGCATGATCCGGGTCGAGGAGGAGGCCCGCGAGAACGAGTTGTGCATCCGCGCCGAGCTGCCCGGGATCGACCCGGACCAGGACATCGACATCAGCGTGGCCGAGGGCATGCTGACCATCAGCGCCGAGCGCCGACAGGAGGAGCGCCACGAGGACAAGGAGGGGTTCCGCTCCGAGTTCCACTACGGGTCCTTCTACCGGAGCCTGCCCCTGCCGGCCAACGCCACGGCCGAGGACATCAAGGCCTCCTACAGGGACGGGGTCCTGGAGATCATCGTCCCCGTCCCCACGCCCCCCGAGGAGGACACCACCGGCCGCAAGATCCCGATCAACCGCGCCTAGGACTGCGCCGGAGCCCGGCGTCCCACGAAGGAGGAGACCCCATGAAGGCCATGGTCTACGGCGGGCCGGGACAGAAGTCCTGGACCGAGGTCCCGGACCCATCCGTCCAGCAACCCACGGACGCCATCGTCGAGATGGAGACCACGACGATCTGCGGCACCGATCTCCACATCCTCAAGGGTGACGTCCCGGCCGTCCAGCCCGGCCGGATCCTGGGCCACGAAGGAGTCGGCCGGGTGGTTGAGACGGGTTCGGCCGTGACCGGGGTGAGCGTCGGAGACCGGGTGCTGGTGTCCTGCATCTCCTCCTGCGGACGGTGTGCGTACTGCATCGCCGGGCTCAACTCCCACTGCCTCGGACAGGAGGGGCAGTCCGGGATCGGCTGGGTCCTGGGCCACCTGATCGACGGCACCCAGGCCGAGTACGTGCGGATCCCCTATGCGGACACCTCCCTGCACCGGCTCCCGGACAATGTCTCCGACACGCAGGGGACCATGCTCTCGGACATCCTGCCCACCGGTTTCGAGATCGGCGTGCGGTACGGCCAGGTCCAGCCGGGGGACACGGTCGCCGTGGTGGGCGCCGGTCCGATCGGGCTGGCCGTCATCCTCACCTCATCCCTCCACGGTGCCGCGCGGGTCTTCGCCCTGGACCTGGAGGAGAGCCGCCTGGAACTGGCCCGGTCCTTCGGGGCCACCGAGACGGTCCTGACGTCCTCACCGGACTGGCGCACGGCCGTGGGCGACCTGACCGCAGGACGCGGAGCAGACGTGGCCGTCGAGGCCGTCGGTGTCCCCGAGACCTTCCAGATGGCCCTCGACCTGGTCCGGCCGGGTGGCCATGTGGCCAACGTGGGCGTCCATGGCACGTCCGTGGAACTCCACCTGGAGGACCTGTGGATCCAGAACCTCACCATCACCACCGGCCTGGTCAACACGAACACCACGCCCATGCTGCTGCGGCTGGTGGCCAGCGGACGGCTGCCGGCCGAGCGGTTCGCCACCCACCAGTTCACCTTCGACGACGTCATGGACGCCTACGACACCTTCGCCCGGCCGTCGGCGACCAAGGCGCTGAAGGTCGTCATCACGAAGTGACCGCCCGGCGGACCGTCCCCGGACCGCATCTCCCCGCCCGGCTCACCGACGTCGGCCGCGGACGAAGTACAGGATGGGGCCGACGAAGTCCACGGCGATGATCACGGCCCAGACCCCCTTGCGGCCGTTGACCTGGCCGGCCGGCCTGCGGGCCAGGTCCACCCAGGCCGTGACGGCCAGGGACAGCTGGACCGAGCCCAGGACCAGGATCCCGGCCTGCTGACGCGGACTGAGGTCACGCCACCTCCGTTGCGCGCGCATCACGGCACCCGGGGATCCGGCCCCGTGGAGGACGGCGGCGGGCCGGCCAGCCCGCCAGGTGGACCGGCCCCGGGGGCTGCCTGAGGCCGGACCGGGGGAACCGGTTCCACCGGTCCCTGGTCGAGGCGGAACGGTGGATACTCGTCCTGCAGCAGCAGGACGTAGGCCGACACCCGGTAGGTCCAGCGGTTCAGGCCCACGACGAAGTCGAAGAGCCCGGTGCTGTACCTGCCGGTGAACAGCAGGGCGACGGCCGCAACGAGGATGAGCAGTCCCAGCAGCGAGAAACCCCAGCCGAGGCCCGAACCTCCCGCGTAGTAGCCCCAGCCGATGCCCGAGCCACCCGTGAAGATGCCGACGATGAGCAGGTGGGGGATGGCCAGCAGCCACCACTTCACCAGCACCAGTCCGCGCGACAGGCGATCCGGGTAGTCCACGTCCAACTCGGCCGGATAGTCGGCGCGGGCCAGGGTGAACGGCGGGTACCGGTCCGTGCCCAGGGCCGAATATCCGTAGAACCCCACCCGCCACGACCAACGCAGCACCCCCACCGTGAAGGCGAACCAGCCCCGCGGATACCGGCCGGTGAAGAGGATGGCGATCCCGGCCGCGACCGTGGTCACCAGCAGCGCGAACCATAGGAGGGCGAGAACGATGTAGTGCGGGATCGCCAGCAGCCACTTGACCAGCCACAACCAACGGGACACCGGCGGGTCCAGTCGGCCGGTGAAGCGCACAGGGGATGCGCCCCTCGGCAGACGCCCGGACCCGGGGACCGACGCCGGAGCCGCACCGGGCCCCTGCCGGCGGCGATCCCTGCCGACTCGCGCGGCGGGCTCGATGTCCCGGCCCAGGCCCGTTGTCCCGAGGAGCAGCAGCGGGATGCCGATGACAGTGCTGATCAGGCCGGCCCACAGCAGTCCGTTGCCGACCGGGCCGATCAGTTCGGAGCGTGCCCCGGCCTGCAGGTCCACCCAGACAGGCCGGTCGGCGTCCGCGTTCATCACGACGAGGGTCCACCGCCCCGGCTGCGGGGCGAACGTGATCTCCTGCGTCCCGGCGCCCGATGCGGAGACGGCCCAGAAGTCCTCCTCGGCCGGCGGACCCGGCCGGCGATCACCGGGCGTGACCGGCACGTCGTCGCGCATCCTGCCCGA
>JAPFFX010000433.1 GCA_026645375.1 Citricoccus sp. WCRC_4
CCTGGGGCTGGGTGTGGGAGGTCATGATCCGGTGGCCTTCGATGCCCGGTCCGGGTGTCCCGTGCCTGCCGGGTGGCTCATGAGCGGCCGGCTGGCGTCACGGGCTGGTGGTAGCCCGGCCGGCCGGCCAGCGACTCGCGGAGCCGACCGCCCTTGGCGGTGGCGGTCTCCCGCAGTTCGTCGGCGAAGCGGATCAGCTGCCCGCGCAGCCGGACCGCCTCCTCGTCCGTCCCGGCGGCGAGGATGCGGGCGGCCAGCAGCCCGGCGTTCCGGGCCCCGCCGATGGACACGGTGGCCACCGGGACGCCGGCGGGCATCTGCACGATCGACAGCAGCGAGTCCATCCCGTCCAGCGTCCTCAGCGGCACCGGGACGCCGATGACCGGCAGGGGCGTGGTGGAGGCGATCATCCCGGGAAGGTGGGCCGCGCCGCCCGCACCGGCGATGACCACCCGGATCCCGCGCTCGTGGGCCGCGGTCCCGAAGGCCACCATCTCGTGCGGCATGCGGTGGGCGGAGACGACATCGGCCTCGTAGGGGATGCCGAACTCCTCCAGGGCCTCGGCGGCGGCCTGCATGACCGGCCAGTCCGAGTCTGATCCCATGACCACGGCCACCCGGGCCGGGGACGGGGTGTGCGGGGTGCCGGTCATGACTGCTCCTGGAGGTCGTCGGCGGCCGCGGTGCGCGGCTCGTTCTGGGCGCGGTGGCCGTCGCGGATGATCGCGGCGGCGCTCTCGGCGGCCTCGCGGGCCACGGCGAGGTCCTCCGCCAGGGGGGCGACGACGTTCACGTGCCCGATCTTGCGGCCCGGACGGACGGACTTGCCGTAGGCATGGATCTTGGCCTCCGGGTGGGCGGCCATGGCGGCGGGGAAGGCCGAGTAGAGGTCCTCGTTGGCGCCGCCGAGGTAGTTCTTCATCACGGTGTACGCCCCGAGGGTGTCCGTGGCGCCCAGGGGCAGGTCCAGCACCGCCCGGACGTGCTGCTCGAACTGACCGGTGACGGCCCCGTCCATGGTCCAGTGGCCGGAGTTGTGCGGACGCATCGCCAGCTCGTTGACCATGAATCCCGGGCCGATCCCCGGGGTCTCGAACAGCTCGACCGCGAGCATGCCGGTCACGCCGAGCCCCTCGGCCAGGGTGACGGCGGCCTCCTCGGCGGCCTGGGCGGTGCGGGGGTCGATCCCCGGTGCCGGTGCGGTGACGAGGTCGCAGATCCCGTCGGTCTGGATGGACTCCACGACGGGGTAGGACGCGGTGGTACCCGAGGGGGTGCGGGCGACCTGCGCCGACAGCTCCCGGGAGAACTCCACCAGGTCCTCGACGAGCAGGGCCTCGAAGCCGAGCCCGAACCAGTCACGGCAGTCCTCGGCCTCCTCGACGGAGGCCACGACGCGCACTCCCTTGCCGTCGTAGCCGCCGCGCGGGGTCTTCAGCACCACCGGGAACTCGACACGGCGGGCGAACCCGATGAGCTCCTCCACCGTGGTGACCGCGGCCCAGGCGGGGTTGGGCAGCCCGAGCCGGTCGCAGGCCTGCCGCATCAGCAGCTTGTCCTGGGCGTGCTGCAGGGCGTCCGGACCCGGCTGCAGGTTCACCCCGGCCGCCTCCAGCGCCCTGAGGTGCCCGGCCGGCACGTGCTCGTGGTCGAAGGTCACCACGTCCACGGAGGCGGCGAAGTCCCTCAGCGTCTCCAGGTCGCGGTAGTCGCCCACGACGCACTCCGCGGCGGTCGTGGCCGAGACGTCATGCCCCTCGGCCAGGACCCTCAGGCGCACGCCCAGGGCCGTGGCAGCAGGAGCCATCATCCGGGCCAGCTGTCCGCCGCCCACAACACCGATCACAGGAAAACTCACGGATCAAGGGTACCCACCGCGGCCCGGCCCGGGCGACGGAACCGCCCGGTTGCGGGACTTGTCAGGAAACCGGCAGGAAAGCGTTCTACACTCGGCAGGTACATTTCCGGCGGGCCGTGTCCTGGCCCGTCCGGCGGAGCCGCGCCCGTCCTGCAAGGACCCGTCCGGCCTCACCCACCGAAGGAGTCTGCCCACGCCCATGTTCAGCAACCTGTGGCAACGTCTCGTGGCCCTGGTCGCCATGCTGTGGCGGGAGGTCGCCAAGTTCGGGGCCGTCGGGGCCGCGGCCTTCGTGGTCGACTCCGTGGTCTTCCTCTGGCTGATGGCCGGCCCCATGGAGGGCAGCAACGTCAAGTCCAAGGTCGTGGCCAGTGTGGTGGCCACGGTCTTCTCCTACGCGGCGAACCGGTTCTGGACCTTCCGGCACCGCCGGCAGAGCAACGTGATGCGCGAGTTCGTGCTGTTCGCGATCATGAACGTCATCGGCATGGGCATCGCCGCCGCCTGCGTCTTCGTGGCGCAGTACTGGCTGGGCGTCACCTCGACCACCGGCATCTTCATCGCCGGCAGCGTGGTCGGCCTGATCCTGGGGACCATCTTCCGGTTCTTCGCCTACCGGTTCTGGGTCTTCACCGAGGAACTGGACGCGGACCCGCAGTTCGCGCACGACCGCGAGCGACTCACCGGCCAGATGCCCGTCATCCACACCGAGGACACCCCGGCCAGGCATCGCACGGGCCCGGACTCCGAGGGCGCCGCGGCCGCGTCCTCGGCACGCACCCCCGCCGAGGCCGGCCCCCCGGCCGCCGGGACCGGGGCACCGGGACGGGTCGACTCGGTCGACTGACCGCCCTGCCGTGCGCCCGGGCCGGGGACGCGGGGGTCGCCCCCGCGCTCAGCCCGATTTCTCCCCATCCAGCACGTCCCCCAGCCGCTCGGCCGCGATGATCCCGGCCGAGCCGTCGTCGTCGGCGTGGTCGGTGGGCACCAGGACCACCGGCAGGCCCGCGGCCCAGGCCCGCAGGACGGCGTCCGCCAGGCCACGGCGCAGGC
>JAPFFX010000005.1 GCA_026645375.1 Citricoccus sp. WCRC_4
CTCGGCGGTGAGCCGGCGCAGCATCGGGCCCAGGATCGAGATGGCCGAGACCGCGGTGAAGCCGGCTCCTCCAGTCCGGCGCCGTAGTGGGCGATCAGGTGGTCGGACTCGGCGTAGACGAGCTCGTGGGCCGGGTCCGTCCGGTCCCCGTGCATGCGCCGGTGGATCACCGGGTAGCCGGCCAGGCGCAGGAACAGGGCGGCCTCCACGGACACGTCCACCACCACGACGTCCGGCTGCACCGTCCGGGCCGCCTCGAGCAGGGCGGCGAACCGGTCCCGGATGACCGGACCGGTGGGAGTGTAGTGCAACCGGGACCCGGACGGCTGGCGGTGCCCGGGGACGACGTCGGAGGGCAGCACCCGGAGCCCGGTGGCGGGCGGCAGCACCTCGGCGGCGCGGGCCGCGGAGGTGGCCACGGTCAGGTCGAAGGCCCCGGTCCGGGCGGCGCGGGCGGCGTGGTGCAGGTGCCCGATGCCGTGGTCGTGGGCGTAGTACAGGACCCGGGTGCGGGACGGGGAGGCGCTCACGGGGAGACCGGGTTCATGCGAGGACCGGGTTCATGCGAGGACCGCGCTCACCGGACGGTCTGGACGGACTGCAGGGCCGGCGAGCCGTCGTCGTCGGGTCCGGTCGGCGGGGCATCGATCGTGTCCCGCACCTGGGCGGTCAGCTGGTCCCCGTAGGGGGTCCAGCCGGGGCTGAGGGCCGGCAGGGTGCCGGCACGCTCGGCGACCTCCTGCAGGAAGCCGAGGTAGGACGCCACCATCCGGTCGGCGCTGAACCGGCGGGACCAGCGGTGCACCAGCGTCCGGTCCCTGGTGCGCGCCACCCGGACCGCGTCGGCGAGCGCCTCCGCCGAGTGGTGGATGGCCAGGTCCCCGGCCCGGGGGCCGACGATCTCCCCGAGGGCCCCCGTGAGGAAGGCCGCCACCGGCGTGCCCATCGCCATGGCCTCGACCGTGGCCAGGCCGAACGGCTCGGCCCACAGGGGGCTGGCGAGGTAGACCTCCCCGGAGGCCAGCAGGTCCGGCAGCCGGCGGTGGTCCAGGTGCCCGCGGTAGACGGTGTCCTCGCCCAGCAGCGGCTCCACGGCGTCGCGGTAGTAGTCCCGGTCGGAGATCGGGCCGGCGAAGTGCAGGTCGAGCCCGGCGATCCGGGCCGCCTCGATCGCCAGGTGCAGGCCCTTCTCCCCCGTGATCCGCCCGGACCAGACGGCCCGGCCCGGCACCGGCCGGACGGTGCTGCGCCAGTGGGAGTGCTCGATGCCGTTGGCGACCACCGCGATCCGGGGTAGCCGGTGGTTCCAGGCCAGGGCGTTGGCCGCCGAGACGGACAGCCAGCGATGGTTCGACGGCGGGGTCCAGGCGGGGTCGTCGAGGACGGCGAGGACCTCGGTGAGCGTGGCGGGGGTGTGCAGCACGGTGACCATCGGGGTCTCGCGCAATTCGAGCAGGGGCACCGGGGACAGCGAGTTGTTCAGCACCACGTGGAAGTCCCCGTCGCGGACCTGCCGGCAGGCCTCGGTCATGGCGGCGACCAGGACCGTGCGGCGGCGCACCACGTCCTGTTCCGTGCGCACCGTGGGATCGAAGTGCTCCGCGACGAGCGGCACCACGGTTCCCGCCGTGCGGGTGCCCTCCTTGGCGAAGACCGTCACCTCGTGGCCGAGCCGGACGAGGTGGTCCACGGTCAGGTCCGTGTGCATCTCCAGGCCGCCGGCGTACGGCGGCCGGATCGCGTAGTGCATGTGCGCCAGGACGGCGATCCTCACAGGGCCCTACCTCCGTTTCCCGGTGATCAGCAGCCGGTCCAGTACCCACATCAGCGCCGCCACCGCGAAGAAGAACGCCAGGATGGCCGCCAGGTAGACAGACACACCAGAATATCCCATCCGGGGCACGTCCATGATGCTGTAGGGGTACCAGTCCAGCCACGGTCCTCGCAGCAGCGTGAACGCCAGCCAGGCCAGCGGGATCACCGCCGCCAGGCCGATCCGCCGCCACGTCACCTGCCCCTTCCGGTCCAGCAGCAGCCAGACCAGCGGCGTGAGGACGGGGGTGATGACGTGCTGGATGGTGTCACTGACCTGCTCCACCCGGGTCATCGGGTCGGAATCCCGCAGCAGCACGTTGAACACCACCCCGGTGAGGACGATGCACACCACCCCGGCGATCCGCGCCGCGTGGAAGAGGTCTGACGTCCGGTGCGGCCGGATGGCCAGCAGCAGCGAGGTGAGGCCCACCAGGAAGTTGGACAGGAAGGTGAAGTACGTCGGCTGGTTCACCACGTGCTCCCAGCCGCCGGCGAAGCCACCCGCGAAGCCGGCATCCACCGGAAGCTCGGAGTCCTTCCAGGACCCGATGTGGAGGCTCAGCACGTTGCCGGTGAAGGACAGCAGCGCGGCCAGCAGGAACACCACCCGCCCGGTGTCGGTCCGCCACCCCGGGGCCCGCCGCACCGTCCGCGCGGACCCGGTGCCGGAGGCCACGGTCACCGCGCCGGCATCCCGGAGGCGCGGACCTCGTCCTGGGAGATCTTCATGGGGAGCCTCTCGACGTCGGACGGGCCGGACCGCGCCGACCCACACCCCCTAGTCTGGGTAATGCAACCCCCCACCGCCAGCACATTGACCCCCGTCACGCAGGAGGACCCGGCATGAGGATCGGCATCGTCATCGGATCGGTACGCCAAGGGCGTCTCGGCGCGTCCGTGGGGGCCTGGGTGGCCGCCCGCGCCCGCGCCCTGGACACCTCGTCCGTTCCGGGGGGCGTGGAGTGGACGGTCCTGGACCTGAGGGACTTCGACCTGCCGGTGATGACCGACGAGAACTGGGCGCAGGCCGAGGACGGCCCGGCCGAGGTGCACCGGTGGCGCGATGCCGTGGCCGAGTGCGACGGGTTCGTCTTCATCAGCCCCGAGTACAACCGCAACATCCCGGGTGCGTTCAAGAACGCCTACGACCTGCTCTCGAGGCAGTGGATGGACAAGACCCTGGCGATCGTGGCCTACGGCGGGCTCGGCGGCGTGCGGGCCAATGAGGCCTGGCGGATCACCACCGCCGCCTACAACATGCACGTGGTGGGCGACTCGGTGAACCTGGTCCGCCGCATGGACTTCCCCGGCGGCGAGCTGGCCCTGACCGACCACCACGACCGCTCCCTCGAGAAGGTCCTGCGCCGCCTCGTGGACCTCACCCGTGCCCTCACCGGTGACCGGGCCGCCACCGGCCCGTGAGCATCCCCGCCCCGTTCCGCCCGGGAACGGGCGCCCGGTCACGGCCCGGCGTGAGCAGCCGGCCGTGACACCCGCGCGCCCGACGCCGGCCCCGCCGCCCCCCGTGCCCCTGCGCACCGAGCGCCTCGAGCTGCGGTACCTCCGCGATGCCGACGCCGACGAGCTGCTGCGCTACTACGGACGGGCGGACACCACCCGCTACCTGCTGGACGGGCCGTGGGATGCGGCGAAGGCCCGCGACGAGGTCGGCCGGCGCCAGGGCCGGTTGCACATCACCGCGGCCGGGTTCGCGGTCTGCCTGGTGGTCGTGGAGCCGGACGCGCAAGGCGGCCGCGCCGTCGTCGGGGACATCACGCTGTGGGCCGTGGACGACTCGCTGTCCCTGGGTGAGATCAGCTGGGTGTTCGACCCGGCCGCCGGCGGACGCGGTCTGGCCAACGAGGCCGCCCGCGCGGTGCTGGACCTGGCCTTCGGCCACTACGGCATGCACCGGGTGCGCGTGCGGATGGACGCCCGCAACGCCGCCTCGGCCCGGCTCTGCGAGCGACTGGGCTTCCGCCGCGAGGGGCTGCTGCGGCAGGACTGGCTGATCAAGGAGGAGTGGACGGACACCCTCGTCTACGGGATGCTCGCCCCGGAATGGCCGGGCGCCGCGGCGGTCGAGGGCCCGCCCCCGGCCCAGGCCGGTCCCCGCTGACGGGCGGAGTCGACCTGCCGGTCATCGCACCCTGGTCGGCCGTCGCAGGGGTGGGTAGCGTATGCGCCAGGCAGAGCAGAAGGTGGCGTGGGATGGCTGAGTCCCCGGCAGTGACGCCGCTGCACATGCGGCGAGAACAATTCGATCCGGTCGAGGACCTCGGCAGGCTCCGGGACGACGGCGCCGTGCGCAAGGTGGACACGGGGCTGGGGATCTCTGGCTACCTGGTCACCCGGTACGAGGACGTCCGCAGCGTGCTGTCCGATCCCGCCCGGTTCAGCAACGCGGACCAGCGCTCGTTCGAGCTGCCGGGGGGCCGCCCGTTGAGCCCCGAGGAGCAGGCCCAGATGCAGGCCGGTCAGCTGCTGGCCTACGACCCGCCGGAACACACCCGGCTGCGGCACATGCTCACTCCCGAGTTCACCGTCCGCCGCATGCGCCGACTCGAACCGCGGATCCTCGAGATCGTCGGGCAACACCTCGACGCCCTGGAGGAGGCCGGAGCGCCGGCGGACCTCGTCGCCGGCTTCGCCCTGCCCATCCCGTCGCTGGTGATCTGCGAGCTCCTGGGCGTGCCCTTCGAGGACCGCGCGGGGTTCCAGCACCGCACCGAACGCGAACTGGACCTCTCCACCCCGCCCGAGGAGCTTCTCGCGCTCTCCCGGGAGGGTCGCGAATACATGGCGCAGCTGGTCGCCCGCGCCCAGGCCGCCCCGGGCGAGGACCTGCTCGGCATGCTCGTGCGGGAGCACGGCGAGGAGTTGTCCACCGACGAGCTGGTCGGCCTCGCCGGCCTGCTGCTGATCGCCGGCCACGAGACCACCTCCAACATGCTGGGGCTGGGGACCCTGGCGCTGCTGCGGCACCCCGAGCAGTTGGCGCTGGTGCGCGAGGACCCCGCGATGGTCGGCCCGGCGGTCGAGGAGCTCCTGCGCTGGCTGAGCATCGTGCACGCCGGCATCCCCCGGACCACGACCACCGAGGTCGAGATCGCCGGCCACACCATCCCCGAGGGGGAGCTGGTGGTGTGCGCGCTGCCCGCCGCCAACCGTGATCCGGCCCTGGCCGATGATCCGGACCAGCTGGACATCACCCGCGGTGCCCCGGGGCACCTGGCCTTCGGACACGGCGTACACCACTGCATCGGGGCACCGCTGGCCCGGATGGAGATGCGGATCGCGTTCCCGGCCCTGCTGCGTCGGTTCCCGCGACTGGCGCTGGCCGTCCCGTTCGAGGAGGTCGAGTTCCGCTCGTCCCACGTGGTCTTCGGACTGCGCGCGCTGCCGGTGACCTGGTGACCGCGGGCTGAGGCGGCCCCTGCGGTCTCCCGAGGGGCCGTGGGCCGCGGTGGACACCCGGCCGGACGCCGTCGGGGCCGGACGCGCGGCAGGTCATCCGGACGCCGTCGGGTGCGTGGTCAGAACGTCCAGAGGGCGGGCTGCATCTCCGCGGGGGTCTCCTCCGGCGCGTCCGGCCAGTGGACCGTTCGCCCGTGCGCCTCGGACCAGCGTTCCACCGCGGCGCGGTCCCAGCCCTGCTGGGAGACCCGTGGCCCGGCCAGGGTCACCGCGGGGTCCGGGAAGCCGGACAGGTACCGCACGCCGGCCCGCGAGACGTTGAGCGCGGCGGCGATCATGGCCGCGTTGACGTACTGGAGGGGTTCGGTCGCGCTGTTCAACGGGCCACGCGGCGCCTCCGCCGCCGGTACCGGTACCGGCACCGGCTCCTGCGGTTTCTGGGGCCTCTGCGGCTGGGCGGCGAGATGCTGTTCCTCCTCCCACATCTGGCGCAGCACGGCGGCCAGGTCCGCAGTCACCTCGTTGGCGACGTGGACCGGCGAGGCCCAGGCGTCGGCGTCGCCCGGGACCCGGCAGTGGCAGCACCGGGCGGTCTCGGTGTCGAGGAAGGGTGCCAGCCTGATGTCATCGACGCTGCGCCAGGCGGCGATTCCGAGGAAGTGACTCCATCCGGTGCCGTCGTTGACGTCCTCTCCCTCCGGGCTGATGACGTGCATCCCGGTGCCGCTCAACACCGGCGCCAGTTCGCGCATCAGCTGGGTGGTGAACCGTCCGTAGTCCTCGGCGACATCCTGGTCGAGGGATCCGACGACCTTCCCGTCGATGAGGATCAGGGAGGACTCGGCCCGCTCCAGCTCCGCGTTGACCTTCCGCACGCGCCGGGTCGACGGGCCGTGCTCGCGCATCTGGGTCCGCACCACCTCACCCACGATCCGGATCAGGGCCCGGACGTCGGACGGGTCCATGGAGCCGAGGCGGTCCCGCGGGACGGCCTGGATATGGTCTCGGAAGTAGGCCTGGTGGACCGTCTTGAACAAGTGCGTGTACATGACGCCCCTTCAGCTGGTCGGAACACGGTGGACGACGGTTGCGCCCTCGAGACTTTACTCCGTAAAGCCTGCCGGCCCTGTTCTTCTCGTCGCGATCCCGCCCGGCGGGCATCGGCCGGGGTCCGGTCCGACGCCAGCGGGGGGCTCGCCGGGACCGGCTCAGTCCAGGGCGCCGCTGTCCTGCGTGCCGGCGTCCTGGGCGCCGGTGTCCTGGGCGAGGCGGGTGGCGGCGTGGGTGATCGCGTCGGTCATCAGGTCCAGCATGTCCGGGTCGATGTTGTCGAGGTCGTCACCGGGCTGGTGGTAATTCGGGTCGCGGGGAACGCCCGCCTCCCCGCCGAAGAGCCGGGCCTCCCGGGACGACTTCCTCTCATTGCTGCCGGAGAACAGGCCCCCCACGGGGATGTCCGCCTCGGCGAAGGCGACCTGGTCGGATTCGAAGTTCCAGCTGGTGGTGATCCACGGCTGTCCGCTGGAGTCGAAGTAGTCGGTGAAGACCTCCATGAGCTCCCTGGAGCCCTCGGGGACGTAGAGCCGGGAATGGTCCTGGCGTGCGTCGTAGAGGGCGACCACGGCGTTGGGCGAGGCGACCATGTCGAAGTTCAGGTATGCCGCGATGGTCTCGAGCTCATCGTCATCATCCAGCTCCTCCACGTAGTGGGTGGATCCGGGGAACCCGCGATACTCCTCGGCCCCCCACCACGCGAAGCGCACCTTGTTCCCGACGGCGCCCTGCTGTCCGAGCCTGCGCGCGACCTCCAACAGGGCCGCCGAGCCCGAGGCGTTGTCGTTGATCGCCGGACTGCCGGGGACTCCGTCCAGGTGGGCTCCGAGCATGATCACGTTGTCCTCGTCCCCGCCCTCCGTCTCGGCGATGACGTTGAACGTCTCGAACTCCTCCTCGTCCCGGGTCTCGACGGTGAAGTACTGGCGGGTGGTCTCATACCCCGCACTGGCGAGCTGCCCCTCGACGTACTCGGCCGCGGCCTCGTGGCCTGAGGTGCCGGCAGCACGGTCGCCGTGCTCGTCCGCCAACGCCTGGAACTCCTTGAGATGCCCGTAGGCGGAGGTCACCTGCGCCTGGGGGCCGACGTCGTCGGTCCGCATGCCGGGACCGTCCGGCCGCTCACCGGCCAGCAGGACCACCATCGTCAGGAGCGCGATGATCACCAGCGCCCCGATCGCGAGCATCATCCTCGGGATTCGTCTGCGTCTCATCTATCCTCATTCGGCGTCGTGACGTATTCGGCCTGGGGACGCCCGCTCTCCTCGGAGTCCGCCGCGGGGGCGCTGCTCCGTGGAACGCGTGTGGCGTCGACGACCCGACCCACGGCCACCTCCAGGGCCCCTGCCGATTCTGCGGTCCCAGAACCAGGCGAAGGCCACTGCGGTGGTCAGATGAAAAGTAAACCATGGGGTCGGTTCACCGCAGTGCGCTTCCGGCCCCGCCTCCTCCCCACCGACGGCGCTCGTGGCCCCGGGCCCCCGCGGTCATCCTGCGATCGTTGACTGTCAACAGTCAGCATTGATAGGGTGATCTGGCACACACCGCCGACCACGAGGATCCCCGTTGATGTTCTCGCCCCGCCTGGGTTGCTCTTCCATCAGCTTCCGACATCAAGCCCTGCCAGACGCACTGGCCTCCATCCGTGCAGCCGGTTTCGAGGAGATCGACCTGGGCGCCCTCCCCGGCGTGTGTGACCACGTCCCCTTCGTCCTGGACGAGGCCGCCGTCAGCCAGATCAGCGGCACGATCCGGGGCTCGGGACTGCGGGTCCGTTCGGTGAACGGCGATATCGGTGACCTCAACGCCCTCCTCGACGGTGAGGAACGGCAGGCCCGCTCGGCACACCTCCGCCGGCTCCTGGAACTGACGGTGGAAGTCGGGGCTCGAGCCCTGGTCCTACCCTGCGGGGCCCTGAGCCATGCACCGGTGCGGAGCCTCGAGGAGGACCTGGACACGGTGGCCGCCGAACTCACTCACGCGGGAGACGAGGCGTCCCGACAGGGTGTCGAGGTCTGGACCGAGTCGCTGCACTTCTTCCGCCTGTGCTGGAACCTGGACCGCGCTCGGGCCCTGGCCGGACGCCTGGCCGAGTCCTCCGTGGGCGTGGTGATGGACTTCAGTCACATCGTGGCCTCCGGTGCCGATCCCGTGGAGTTCGTCGAGGCCTTCCACGACCGCATTGCGCACGTGCACCTCCGAGACGCCGTGCCGGGTGACATCCACCTCAGCATCGGCACGGGAGAGGCGGACTTCGCCGGGGGCTTGGACGCCCTGTCCGAGGCCGGGTACCGAGGCCACTTCGCCCTGGAGCTCGAGACCCGTGACGTGACGGACGAGCAGCGACCGGTGGCCGCCGTCGCCGCCGCGCAACTGATCTCATCCCTGATATGACCCCACCCCCGGACACTGCCGCCCGGCAGCACCGGTCCGTCCCCACCCAGATCCATTCAAGGAGCATCATGTCTAGAACCCAGCGCACTGCTGTCATCACCGGGGCCACCTCGGAGAAGGGCATCGGACTCACCACGGCTCGCCGTTTCGCCCGGGAGGGCTGGGCGGTGGTGATCCTGGACCTGGACGGACCGAAGGCCGACCAGGTCGCCCGGACCATCGCGGAGGACTGCGGGGTGCCGGCCGTCGGCCACGCCGTCGACGTGGCCGATGAGGCCTCGGTGAGCGCCGCTCGGGATGCCGTGGGAGCCCAGGCGGCCGCGGGAGTCCTGCCTCCCGTAGGGGCGGTGGTCAATATCGCGGGCATCACGTCCCCGGTGCCGTTCCTGGAGACCACCGTCGAGCTGTGGCACCAGGTCATGGACGTCAACGCGACCGGCACCTACCTGGTCACCAAGGCCTTCCTGCCGGAGATGATCGAGAGCGGCTGGGGCCGGGTGGTGAACATGTCCTCGGTCTCGGCCCAGCGCGGCGGCGGGGTCTTCGGCAAGGTGCCCTACTCCGCCGCCAAGGCCGCGATCCTCGGCTTCACCAAGGCCCTGGCCCGCGAGCTGGGCCCCACGGGGGTGACGGTCAACGCCGTGACCCCCGGAGCGGTGGACACCAATATCCGGGTCGGCAGCACCCCGGAGCAGGAGGCCGCCATCGCCGCGGACGTGCCCGTGGGGCGCACCGCCACCACGGAGGAGGTGGCCGCGGCCATCACCTTCCTGGCCTCCGAGGACGCCGCCTACCTCACCGGCGTGACCCTGGACATCAACGGCGGCAGCCACATGCACTGACGCCACGTCAGGCATGGCCACCACCACCGCGGCGCCCGGCTCCCCGACCTTCAGGGGGCCGGGCGCCGTCGTCGTGCCTCCGGAGAACAGCCGGATGGCGCGCGTGTGGCGGCGCGGACCCGCCGCGATGGCACACCGAGTCCGCGCACGGGGCACACGAGAGAGGCGCACGGGGGCACACGAGAGAGGGGGCCGGCTCCGGGACATCCCGGCGCCGGCCCCCTTGAGCGTGGCCTCGGATTCAGTCCACGCGCTCGGTGCGCCGCGGGTGGAGCAGGTCCTTGATCTTCTCGACGATCTTGGCGGTGGAGACCCCGTAGCGGTCGTTGAGGGTGGGCAGGGCGCCGGCGTCGAGGAACTCGTCGGGCAGGCCGATCGGGGTGATCTGCCGGAAGATGCCGTCCCGGATGGCCGCGTGGGCGACGGCGTCGAAGAGCCCGCCGATGATCGTGTGGTTCTCACAGGTGAGCACGAGGCGGTCCCGGGCGAGTTCGCGCAGGATGGTGTCCTCGTCCAGGGGCTTGAGGGTGGGCACGTGCAGCACGGCCACGTCCACCTTGTCCGCTTCCAGTTCCCTGGCGGCCTCCAGTGCTCGCTCGGTCATCAGACCGGTGGAGATCAGCAGCACCTCGGCCCCGTCGCGGATCATCTTGGCCTTGCCGAGTTCGAACGTGTAGTCGTACTCGTCCAGCACCCGGGGTACCTTGCCGCGCAGGATGCGCGTGTAGGTGGGTCCGTCGTGGGCGGCCAGTTGCGGGACGGCCTGTTCGATGTCGACCGCATCGCAGGGGTCCACGATGGTCAGGTTCGGCATCCCGCGCAGGATGGCCACGTCCTCGGTGGCCTGGTGGGAGGGCCCGTAACCGGTGGTCAGTCCGGGCAGGGCACAGACCATGTTGACGTTGAGATCGGCCTCGGCGATGTCCAGGCACAGGAAGTCATAGGCCCGGCGGGTGGCGAAGACCGAGTACGTGGAGGCGAACGGGACGAACCCCTCCATGGCCAGTCCGGCCGCCATGCCCAGCAGGGCCTGCTCGGCCATGCCGACCTGGTAGAAACGGTCCGGCATCGCATCGCGCAGGATGTGCAGGTCGGTGTACTTGGCCAGGTCGGCCGAGAGTCCCACGACGCGCTCATCGCGTCGGGCCAGCTCGACCAGGGCATGACCCAGCGGTGCGGCGGTGACCCGCTGCCCCTCCCGGGCCAGGGAGGCGCTCATCGCATCGGAGGTCAACCGCTTCTGCGGGGCCAGGGTGTCGGGGGTGGTGTTCATGACTGGGACGTCTCCTTCAGTCGATCGTGGGCCATTGTCCATTCCTCGGGGGCGACGCTCATGAAGTGCAGCTTCTCCCGGTCCTCCAGGAAGTCCACGCCCTTGCCCAGCTTGGTGTCGGCGATCAGGCACCGGGGCCGGCCGGCCTCCAGGGAGCGCAACTCCTCGAGTGCGGTGAGGACGGCGGTGATGTCGTTGCCGTCCACGCGGCGGGCGATCCAGCCGAAGGACTCGAACTTGGCCTCGACCGGGTCCATGCCCAGCATCTGGGACGACTTGCCGTCGGCCTGCTGGTCGTTGAAGTCCACGATGGCGATCAGGTTGTCCAGACGGTGGTGCGCCGCGACCGCGGCCGCCTCCCAGGTGGAGCCCTCGTTGAGTTCCCCATCGGAGAGGATGTTGTAGACGAACGCGGGATTGGACTTGCGCTTGAGACCCAGGGCGACACCGTTGGCGATCGTCAGGCCGTGACCGAGCGATCCCCCGGAGATCTCCACCCCGGGGGTGTAGGAGGCCATCGCGGACATCGGAAGTCGCGAATCGTCCGTGGCGTAGGTCTGGAGTTCCTCCAGCGGGAAGAACCTCGCCTCGGCCAGGGCTGCGTACAGGGCGATCGCGTAGTGACCGATGGACAGCAGGCAGCGGTCGCGGCCCTCCCACTCCGGGTCCTCCGGGCGCAGGTTCAGCTGATCGGCATAGAGCACCGCCAGCACGTCCGCGATGTCCAGGGCCTGGCCGATGTAACCCTGCCCCTGGACCTCGGCCTGGACCAGGGCATTGGTCCGGATGCGGAAGGCCGCCTCCTTCAGCCGTTGCAGGCGTTCGGTCTCAACCGGATCCGGTTCGGTGGTTTCGGGCATGAGCTTCACCTCGAGTATGTGGGTCTTGATGCGGACGGGGACGGCAAGAAGGAGGCAGGGGCACGAGCAGCGGTCGCACCGATTGGCACGACCCCACGGGACCCCGCCGGCTCGCGCCTACCGGAGACGGGCCCCGGATCGCGGAAGGGTTCTGACCACTCCAGCCCCCAATGTTGACGGTTAACAGTGAATCACGTCACCCTCGCGACCACAAGGGCCGCCGTTCCCCACCGAGCGACGCAGCCATCAGCCCCCGTCTTCATCTCAACGACTACACCGGGTGGTCACCTCCACCGGGGGGCCAGCCCGGTTCTCTTCACCGTCACCGACCAAGCGACCGTGGTGCCCCCTTTCGCCTGGGGCCGTCACGGACGGGGTTTCGGCATTCGCCCGCAGGAATCCCGTCTGTCAACGGTCAACCGCACGTATGATCAAGGCATGGGCGCACCCGATGTTCCCGCCCACGGCACGGTCGAGGCACCGAGATCGAATGCCGGGAAGGCTGCGGTGCCCTTGTCTGCTGCCGACCCTCGCGTGGACGGCAACGACAAGACCCGGGCCTCAGGACCCGGCACCACCGATGTGCCCGTCTCCACCCTCTGCGAAGGACGTCCCCGATGACCACTTCAACAGCCGCCCTGACCGGACTGGCCAAGGTGAACCTGCGCCAGCAGGCCCTCTCGGCGCTGCGTCGGGCCATCACGACCGGTGAGTTGGCGCCCGGAACCCATCTGGTGGAGACAGAGGTCTCCGAGCAGCTGCAGATCAGCCGCGGTACCCTGCGCGAGGCCATGCGCCAGCTCCAGCAGGAAGGGCTGATCACCACCGGGACCCGAGGCCGACTATCCGTGCGCCGCCTGGACGCCCAGGAGATCCTGGACATCTTCGCCGTGCGAGCCGCGCTGGAGTCCCTGGCCGTCCGCACGCTGAGCCAGGCGGAAGACCGCGATGCAGCCGCGGCCACCCTCCGCGAGGCGGTACGAGCCATGGACGAGGCCGTGGACACCACGCTCGAAGAGCGCATCGAGGCCGACCTGAACTTCCACCGCACCCTGTGTCGGCTCACCGGCAACGCCGTGCTCCTGCACTCCTGGATGGCCCTGGAAGGCCCAATCCGCATGTCCTTCATGTGGGCCGGCAAGGAACGGGCGGTGGGGAACATGCGCGTGGACCGGCATTCCGCCATCGCCGACATCATCGCCGCCGGGGATCCGACCGCTGCAGCAGAACACATGCTCTCCCACATGGATGAAGCCGCCGCCAACCTCGTCTCCTGACCTCTTGTCTTAGTCGCGGACATGCCGGCCTCCGGCCCCCGCCCCCCGCAGGTACACCTGGTCCTTGCCCTGCCTGGGTGATGAACCCGCCGACCTCTGGAACGGCGATGCCGACGGCCCCCAGCGGATGCCCTGCCGATCAAGCACCCCGCGACGCGCCCTCACCGTGGGGCTGATCCGCGAGGAGTGCCGGAACAGGACCTGATCATCGACGCTGCCACCCCGGGGCGGCGATAGGCACGCCGGTCGAGCTCGGCGCCTCAGCCGTGATCCTCTCGCAGCCGTCCACCTCCAATGGCCCGGCCGTGGTGACCACGGGGAAGCCCCCGGCAAGCACCGACCTGTCCGAGGAATCGTCAGAAGTCACCCACATCGCCTGCCCCTACCGGCACCTGCCGACAACTGCCCGGGTGAATTTATGGCCTCGGCTCCAATGGCCGCTTCGGGATGGACCCCACTGATTCCTGGGTCCCAGCGCCAAGCTGCCCCAGTCGGCGGGGATGCCGCCAGGGTCAGAGCCTCTGCGTCCCGGCGGGGGCGCGCCAGCGGAAGAACGAAGCGACTGCGGGGTAAGCCACCAGCCGGACGACCCGCGCCAGAGCAAAGCCTGACCGACAATCACCCTCGGTGGAGATCCGCGTGCTCCCTGGGCCCTTGCGCGCCGACAAGTCCGTGTGACACACTTCACGCAGTCGGTTGACTGTTAACCGTCAACGTTAAGGCGTTCACCACTCGCCGCAACACTGGCCCCCCTGGCCGACCAGCCACGGGGCCCGTTTCGACGCCAAGCGCTCCCCCACTGAGGACCCGGTCGCCTCAGCGATCGCCCACCCCTCGACCGACCACCGCCCGTCCGCCGGCCCCTCCGGCGCTACCCGTAACGGAGAAGACATGGACATCATCGTCCTGGTCCATCTCGCCATCGCGGTCATCGGCATCGTCCTGATGATCGTCTGGGCGAAGATCAACCCCGTCGTCGCCCTGGTCGTCGG
>JAPFFX010000081.1 GCA_026645375.1 Citricoccus sp. WCRC_4
AGGAGGCGATGGCGAGGCCGATCGCGTAGCCCGAGCCGCTCATCCCGACGATCTGCTCGGCCGAGATGTTGGCGGCGATCAGCGAGGCCGTCCGGGAGCTCGACCGCGCCCGCCGGTTCTACCAGGAGACGCTGGGCCTCTCCCCCGCCGACGCCCCCGAGCCGGACAGCGTCCTGTTCAGCGAGGACGGGCACACCGGCCTGCAGCTGCTGCTGCGCCCGGACGCGCCGGCGTCCGAGCTGACGCAGGCCAGCTTCGAGGTCCCCGACGTCGAGGCCGCGGTCCGGGAGCTCGAGGGCCGTGGCGTGCGCTTCGAGGACTACGACCTGCCCGGCCTGCGCACCGTCGACCACGTCCTCACCGCCGACGGGATGCGCGCGGCGTGGTTCACCGACTCCGAGGGCAACGTCCTGTGCCTGCACCAGCTCACCGGCTGAGCCCCGTCGCGGCCGGCCCGGGACGCGCGGAACCCCCCGCCGCTGCAGGAGCGACGGGGGGTTCTGCGCAGATCGGCAGTCCGAGGACTACTTGATGATCTTGGTGACGCGGCCGGAGCCCACGGTGCGGCCACCCTCGCGGATGGCGAAGCCGAGGCCCTCCTCCATGGCGATCGGCTGGATCAGCGCGACCGTCATCTCGGTGTTGTCGCCGGGCATGACCATCTCGGTGCCCTCGGGCAGCGTGATGACGCCGGTGACGTCGGTGGTCCGGAAGTAGAACTGCGGACGGTAGTTCGAGTAGAACGGGTTGTGACGGCCGCCCTCCTCCTTGGAGAGGATGTAGACGTTCGCCTCGAAGTCGGTGTGCGGGGTGATGGAACCCGGCTTGCACACGACCTGGCCGCGCTCGACGTCGTCACGCTTGAGACCGCGGAGCAGCAGACCGCAGTTCTCGCCCGCCATGGCCTCGTCCATCTGCTTGTGGAACATCTCGATGCCGGTGACCGTGGTCTTCTGGACCGGACGGATGCCGACGATCTCGACAACGGAGTTGATGGCGAGGGTACCGCGCACGGCGCGGCCCGTGACAACGGTTCCACGACCGGTGATCGTGAAGACGTCCTCGATCGGCATCAGGAACGGCTTGTCCTTGTCGCGGACCGGGTCCGGGATGTAGGAGTCCACGGCGTCCATCAGGTCCTCGACGGACTTGACCCACTTCGGGTCACCCTCGAGGGCCTTCAGGCCGGAGGTGCGGATGACCGGAGCGTCGTCACCGTCGAAGCCCTGGGAGGACAGCAGTTCGCGGACCTCCATCTCGACGAGCTCCAGGAGCTCCTCGTCCTCGACCATGTCGGACTTGTTCAGGGCGACCAGCAGGGCCGGCACGCCGACCTGGCGGGCCAGCAGAACGTGCTCGCGGGTCTGGGCCATCGGGCCGTCGGTGGCGGCGACCACGAGGATGGCACCGTCCATCTGGGCAGCACCGGTGATCATGTTCTTGATGTAGTCGGCGTGACCGGGGGCGTCGACGTGGGCGTAGTGACGCTTCTCGGTCTGGTACTCCACGTGGGAGATGTTGATGGTGATGCCGCGCTGGCGCTCTTCCGGCGCGGAGTCAATGGTCGCGAAGTCGCGCTGCTCGTTGAGGTCCGGGTACTTGTCGTACAGGACCTTCGAGATCGCGGCCGTCAGCGTGGTCTTGCCGTGGTCCACGTGGCCGATGGTACCGACGTTGACGTGCGGCTTGGACCGCTCGAACTTTGCCTTCGACACAGGTTCCTCCTAGAACTGTTCATCTGAAGAGACATCTCAGCCGCGGGTGGCGTGCTGACAACTTGGAAAAGTCTACTTCGATCTGGCTGATGGTGATAAATCCTCCGGCTTGCGTCAGGACCGGTCCTGGATCAGGCCACCCGGACCGCCTTTTCCGCGGACCGGACCTTCCGTCCTGTGGTGGCTACCGACCTCCGGAGTGCGGCCGGGCCACCTGTCCGGTTCGGTGGCGGGATCCTCACGGACCCCGCCACGTCACCGGACAAGTTCTGTACTAGAGAACGGGGCTCACTCGCCGCTGTTCTTCTGGATGATCTCGTCCGCCACGGCCTTGGGGACCTCGGCGTAGGAGTCGAACGTCATCGAGTACACGGCGCGGCCCTGGGTCTTGGACCGCAGGTCGCCGATGTAGCCGAACATCTCGGACAGCGGCACGCCGGCCTTGATGACCTTGACGCCCTGGGCGTCCTCCATGGACTGGATCTGGCCACGGCGGGAGTTCAGGTCGCCGATGACGTCGCCCATGTACTCCTCCGGGGTGCGGACCTCGACGGCCATCAGGGGCTCCAGCAGGACCGGGTTGGCCTTGCGGATGCCCTCCTTGAAGACCATCGAACCGGCGATCTTGAACGCCATCTCCGAGGAGTCGACGTCGTGGTAGGCGCCGTCGAGCAGGGTGGCCTTCACGCCGACCATCGGGTACCCGGCCAGCACGCCCAGCTGCATGGCGTCCTGGATTCCGGCGTCCACCGACGGGATGTACTCGCGCGGGATACGGCCGCCGGTGACGGCGTTCTCGAACTCGTAGAACTCGCCCTCGGAGGTATCCATCGGCTCGAAGGCCACCTGCACCTTGGCGAACTGACCCGAACCACCGGTCTGCTTCTTGTGCGTGTAGTCGACCTTGTCGACCTTCTTCTTGATGGTCTCGCGGTAGGCCACCTGCGGCTTGCCGACGTTGGCCTCCACGCGGAACTCGCGCTTCATGCGGTCCACGAGGATGTCCAGGTGCAGTTCGCCCATGCCGCCGATGACGGTCTGGCCGGTCTCCTCGTCGAGGTTCACGGTGAACGTGGGGTCCTCGGCGGAGAGCTTCTGGATGGCGGTGGAGAGCTTCTCCTGGTCGCCCTTGGTCTTCGGCTCGACGGCCACGGAGATCACGGGCTCCGGGAAGGTCATCGACTCGAGGATGATCGGGTGTGCCGGATCGCACAGGGTGTCACCGGTGGTGGAGTCCTTCAGGCCGACGACCGCGTAGATGTGGCCGGCGGTCATCTCCTCGACCGGGTTCTCCTTGTTGGCGTGCATCTGGAACAGCTTGCCGATGCGCTCCTTCTTGCCCTTGGTGGTGTTCTGCACCGGGGAGCCCGCGGAGAGCTTGCCGGAGTAGACGCGCACGTAGGTCAGCTGGCCGAAGAACGGGTGGGCGGCGATCTTGAACGCCAGGGCGGAGAACGGGGCGTCCAGGGACGGCTCGCGGGTCAGCTCCTGCTCCTCGTCACCGACGGCATGGCCCTTGATGGCGCCGGCGTCCAGCGGGTTCGGCAGGTACGAGACGACGGCGTCCAGCATCGGCTGCACGCCCCGGTTCTTGAACGCGGAACCACAGAACACCGGGTAGGCCTCGGCGTTGATCGTCAGCTGGCGCACGCCGGCCTGGATCTCCTCGAGGGTGAGCTCCTCGCCCTCGAGGTACTTCTCCATGAGCTCCTCGGAGGTCTCGGCGACGGCCTCGACGAGCTCGGCACGGTACTGCTCGGCCTTCTCCTGGAGGTCGGCCGGGATGTCCTGGGTCTGGTAGGCGGCACCCATGGTGACGTCACCCTTGGCATCGCCCTCCCACACGAGGGCCTTCATGGTCAGCAGGTCGACGACACCGACGAACTCGGACTCGGAGCCGATCGGCAGCTGCATCACCAGCGGCTTGGCGCCCAGGCGGTTGATGATGGTGTCGACGGTGAAGTAGAAGTCGGCGCCCAGCTTGTCCATCTTGTTGACGAAGCAGATACGCGGGACGTTGTACTTGTCCGCCTGGCGCCACACGGTCTCGGACTGGGGCTCCACGCCCTCCTTGCCGTCGAAGACGGCGACGGCGCCATCGAGGACGCGCAGGGAGCGCTCCACCTCGACGGTGAAGTCCACGTGGCCCGGGGTGTCGATGATGTTGATCTGGTTGTTGTTCCAGAAGCAGGTCACCGCGGCGGAGGTGATGGTGATGCCGCGTTCCTTCTCCTGCTCCATCCAGTCGGTGGTGGAAGCACCGTCGTGGGTCTCGCCCAGCTTGTGGCTGACGCCCGTGTAGAACAGGATGCGCTCGGTGGTGGTGGTCTTGCCGGCATCGATGTGAGCCATGATGCCGATGTTGCGGACCTTGGTGAGGTCGGTCAGCACGTCCTGTGCCACGGTGTCTCCCTTGGGTTTGGTGTGTGGGTCCAGTGCTGCTGGGCGGCACGGCGCCCGGAAACCATACTGCTACGGTTCCCGGGCGCTCGTGACTCACCAGCGGTAGTGGGCGAAGGCCTTGTTCGACTCGGCCATCTTGTGGGTGTCCTCGCGGCGCTTGACCGCGGCACCCAGGCCGTTCGAGGCATCGAGGATCTCGTTCATGAGACGCTCGGTCATCGTCTTCTCGCGGCGAGCCTTGGAGTAGCCCACCAGCCAGCGCAGGGCCAGGGCGGTCGCGCGGCCGGGCTTGACCTCGACCGGGACCTGGTAGGTGGCGCCACCGACGCGGCGGGACTTCACCTCGAGGGCCGGGCGGACGTTGTCCATGGCCTTCTTGAGGGTGGTCACCGGATCGGTGCCGCTCTTCTCACGGGTGCCCTCGAGGGCACCGTAGACGATGTGCTCGGCAGTGGACTTCTTGCCGTCCACGAGCACCTTGTTGATCAGCTGGGTGACCAGCGGGGACCCGTAGACGGGGTCGACGACGAGGGGGCGCTTCGGCGCGGGGCCCTTACGTGGCATTACTTCTTCTCCTTCTTCGCGCCGTAGCGGCTGCGGGCCTGGCCGCGGCCCTTGACGCCCTGGGTGTCGAGGGCGCCGCGAACGATCTTGTAGCGGACACCCGGGAGGTCCTTCACGCCGCCGCCGCGCACGAGCACGATGGAGTGCTCCTGCAGGTTGTGGCCCTCACCCGGGATGTAGGCCGTGACCTCGACGCCGCCGTTGAGGCGGACACGGGCGACCTTGCGCAGGGCGGAGTTCGGCTTCTTCGGGGTGGTGGTGTACACGCGGGTGCACACGCCACGACGCATGGGGTTGCCCCGCAGTGCGGGGGAATCGGTCTTCTTGACCTTCGGTGAGCGGCCCTTGCGGACCAGCTGCTGAATCGTAGGCACTCTTGGTCTCTCCGTAGTGTTGGCTTCCAGTCCGGCGGGCGTACAGGGCATCGCCCGCGTCAACCAGGACTGCTTGGTGGTCGTTTCTTACGCACCCAGGGGGTTCAACGAGAACGACCGTAGGCGTGCAAAAGTGTGGCATTCGCTGCGCAAGAAACCCGCAGCCCGGACCGTGTCCCTCGTGCCACACAAAACAATTGAGTAAAGACTACCACCCGGCGCAACGTGCGGTGAAATCAGGGCTGCGGGGGGTACTGGCGGAAGGCCCGCAGGCTGTTGAGCTCCGCCAGCCGCAGTCCGGCCAGGCGGCGCAGGTCCCGATCCGCGCGGTACTCGAAGGGCCGGATGACGCGCCCGGCCCGGGCCGCCCGGCGGATCGCCTCGCGCTGGTCCGCCGAGGCGTGCCGGCGCACCAGGGACATCGGCACGGTGGTGGTCAGCACCGGGCCGTCGGTGGTGACCCGGCCGGCGGCCGGCGCCGGTCCCCCGACGGCGTCCGCCACCTGCGGCAGGTACTCCGCCAGCAGGTACGGGGCCGGGTTCGCCCCGGCACCGGTCAGGTAGTAGTGGTTGCGTCCCAGCCGCGGGTTCATCTCCAGGAACTGGGCCCGGTCATCCCGCGGGTCGACCTTGATGTCGAACATCGCGAAGCCGCGCCAGTCCAGCGCCTCCAGCAGCGCGGTCCCCTGGCGGGCCACGGTGTCGTGCTCCCCGGCCAGCACCGCACGGGCGTTGCCCTCGGTCCCGGGGGCGTGGTCCTCCACGATCACCTCGCCGTAGGACACCAGCCGGGTGGTCCCGGCCTCATCCCGGAAGAAGGTGGCGATGCCCAGTTGCGAGTCCGGGCCCGGGACGAGTTCCTGCACGATCAGCGAGCCGCGGTAGCCGGCCTCGCTCGCCCGGCCGATCAGCTCGCCGAGCTCCTCGGCCTCGTGCACCACGTGCACCTTGCGCCGCCCGGTGAAGCGCACGTCCGCCCAGGCGCCGCCGTCGCCGGCCTTGAGGATCACCGGGAACGCCGGCCCGGCCTCCCCCAGCCCCGCCAGGAACCCGGCGAGGGCGCCGGGGGTGTGCGAGCCGGCGTCGTAGGCGGCGGTGCGCGGGTAGGGGATGCCGAGTCGATCGCAGAGGGAGTAGAAGTTCTCCTTCAGCGCGGCCGCGTCCAGGGCGTCCTCGTCCGGGTAGGGCACGGTGTAGCCGCGGCCCTGGAGGGTGTCCCGGTGGCGGGCGGCGAAGCGCACGAGGTGGTCGTAGCTGGCCAGCAACAGCAGGGGCCGGCCGGGCACGCGGGCGTTCAGTTCGTCCGCCACGGCCAGCAGCGCCTCCAGGACCGGAGCCTCCTCGGTCATCGGCCCGGCGGGGAACGCCTCCAGGATGCGCGAGTGCCTCAGGTTGCGGTTCACCGCGGTGGGGACGACGGCGGAGACGACGCCGTAGGCCTCGTGGAACTCCCGCGCCAGGGAATAGGCCCCCACGTCGCCTCCGGTGATGACAGGGACGAAGGGCTGCTCGGCGGGAACCATCATGGGCCCCAGCCTACCGGCGGACCCGGCCCGTCACGCCGTTCGCGCTATGGTGATGGGCGTGCCAGAGACCGATCCCCAGCCCCGAGCCCTGACCGTCCGCCGCATCACCACCCAGGAGCATGGGCGATTCCTGGCGGAGCACCCGGAGTCCTCCTTCCTGCAGAACCCCCACTGGCCGGACGTCAAGGTGGACTGGCGCGGCGAGTCCGTGGGCCTGTTCGACGGTGACATGCTGCGCGCGGCCGCCCTCGTGCTGTTCCGCCGGCTGCCCGTGCCCCTGCCGGTGCTGCGCAACCGCAGCCTGGCGTACATCGCCGAGGGCCCGGTGTTCGACCGGACGCAGGTGCACCTGGAGTCGGTGCTGACCCCGCTCGTGCAGTACCTGAGGTCCCGCGGGGCGTTCCTGGTCCGCGTCGGGCTGCCCGGCGTGGTGCGCCGGTGGGACGGCTCCGAGGTGCGCAAGGCCCTGGCGGCCGGGCAGACGGCGTCCGTCACCGACCTGGACCCGCTGCACACCGCCCCCGAGGTCGACGACGTCCGGGCCCGCCTGCAGGGGCTGGGCTGGCAGGCCCCGAGCGAGAGCGAGTCCTTCGAGGCCGGGCAGCCGCAGTTCCAGGCGCGCATCCCGCTGCAGCCGGAGCTGTACGGCAACGAGCCCGTCAGCCCGGCCAAGGGCCAGGAGCCCGAGGACCCCGCCGTGACCGCCGCCCTGAACCGGATGGACTCCACCTCCCGGCGGCAGACGCGCAAGTCCACCCGCTCCGAGCTCACCGTCACCGTGGGCACCGAGGCCGACCTGCCGGCCTGGCAGGCGCTCTACGAGGAGACCGCGCGGCGCGACGGGTTCACCGGCCGGCCGCTGGCCTACTTCCAGCGCATGTTCACCGCCCTGAACTCCTCCCCGGGCAGCGCCTGCACCCTCTACCTGGCCCACCACGGCGAGCAGCTGCTGGCCGCGGCCATCTACGTGCGGCAGGGCACCTTCGGCTGGTACGTCTACGGCGCCTCGTCCTCCGAGGAGCGCAAGCGCTACGCCCCGCGGGCGCTGCAGCTGCGCCAGATCGAGGACTCCCTGGCCGCCGGGTGCACCTGGTACGACCTCGGCGGGATGAGCCCGTCGCTGGACCCCGAGTACGAACTGGCCGGGCTGACCCGGTTCAAGACCACCATGGGGGCCGACGTCGTGCAGACCTACGGCGAGTGGGACTACCCCGTCAACCGGCTGCTGGCCAAGGGATTCAGCCTCTACATGGCCCGCCGGGGCTAGGACGGCGGGCTAGTGCCCGAACTCCTCCGGGTCCGCGCGGTTCGCTGACCTCCCGCCGGACTCGCTGACGTCCAGGGCGTCGATGGCCGCCTGGTCCGCCGCGCTCAGCCCGAAGGAGAACACGTCCAGGTTCTCCCGCTGTCGCTGCGGGTCCGCGGACTTGGGGATCGCGATCCGGCCCTGCTGCACGTGCCAGCGCAGCACCACCTGCGCCGGGGTGCGGTCCAGGCGGGCGGCGACCTCGGTGATCACCGGATTCTGCAGCAGCCCGCTCCCCCGCCCGATCGGCGTGTAGGCCGCCGTCAGCACGCCCGCGGCCGTGTTGGCCTCCTGGACCGGGCGCTGGGCGTCCTCCGGCTCGCAGTAGACCTGGTTGAGCGCCGGGACCAGTCCGGCGTCGAGGACGGCCTGCAGATGGGCCGGGGCGAAGTTGGACACGCCCCAGGACCGGATCAGCCCGGTCTCCACGAGCGAGGCCAGCGACTCGCACGCCTGCACGTACCGGCCCTGGTCCGGGTTCGGCCAGTGCACCAGGAACAGGTCGAAGTACTCCAGGCCCGCGCGCTCCAGCCCGGCCTCCAGCGCGCTCCGCACCGTGTCCGGGCCGCCGTGCCACCGACGGTTGAACTTGGAGGTCACGAACACCTCCCGGCGCGGGATCCCGGAGCCGACGACGGCGCGGCCCACCGCGTCCTCGTTGGCGTAGTTCTCCGCCGTGTCCACGTGCCGGTAGCCGGCCTCCAGTGCCGTGGCCACGGCGCGCTCGCACTCGGCGCCGGTCATCGGCCAGGTGCCCAGGCCGATCATCGGGATCGGCACGTCGTCCACGTTGGTGCCCTCGAGCAGGGCGTAGCGCTGGCTGGTCATGGGGCCACCTTAACGCACGAGCGGCACCTCCCCGCGAGGGAAGGTGCCGCTCGAGCGTCACTACTGGATCAGCGGATCAGCCGCGGTAGTCCGTGCCGTAGTCGTCCAGCGAGATCGCGTGGAACTCCGGCGTGGACGAGGAGTCCAGCCCCGGGTAGTCGAAGTCCGCGAAGCCGGCCGGGCCGGTGAACAGGTTGGCCTTGGCCTCCTCGGTGGGCTCGACGTTGACCTGGGTGTACCGGTCCAGGCCGGTGCCGGCCGGGATCAGCTTGCCGATGATCACGTTCTCCTTCAGGCCCAGCAGCGGGTCCGACTTGCCCTCCATGGCCGCCTGGGTCAGCACCCGGGTGGTCTCCTGGAAGGACGCGGCGGACAGCCACGAGTCGGTGGCGAGCGAGGCCTTGGTGATGCCCATCAGCTCGTCACGGCCCGAGGCCGGCTGGCGGCCCTCCGCCACGGCCTTGCGGTTCGCGGCGGTGAAGCGGGCGCGGTCGGTCAGCTCACCCGGCAGCAGGTCGGTGTCACCCGACTCGATGACGGTGATCCGGCGCAGCATCTGCCGGACGATGACCTCCACGTGCTTGTCGTGGATGCCCACGCCCTGGGACTGGTACACGTCCTGGACCTCCTGGACCAGGAACTTCTGGGCGGCCCGGGGACCGAGCACGCGCAGCACCTGCTTCGGGTCCACGGCACCGGCCACCAGCTGGGTGCCGACGCCCACGTGCTCGCCGTCGGAGACCAGCATGCGCGCACGGCGCAGCACCGGGTAGGCGATCTCCTCGGAACCGTCGTCCGGGGTGAGCACCAGCCGCAGCTGCTTCTCGCTGTCCTCGATGGTGACGCGGCCGGCGACCTCGGAGATCGGCGCCACGCCCTTCGGGGTACGGGCCTCGAAGAGTTCCTGGATACGGGGCAGACCCTGGGTGATGTCGTCCGCGGAGGCCACACCACCGGTGTGGAAGGTCCGCATGGTGAGCTGGGTGCCCGGCTCACCGATGGACTGGGCCGCGATGATGCCGACGGCCTCGCCGATGTCCACCAGCTGACCGGTGGCCATGGAGCGGCCGTAGCACTTCGCGCAGGTCCCGACGGCGGACTCACAGGTGAGCACGGAGCGCACCTTGACCTCGGTGATGCCCGCGGCGATGAACGCGTCGATGGCGACGTCGCCGATGGCCTCGCCGGCGCGGCCCAGGACGGTGCCGTCCTCGGCCTCGACGTCGACCGCCAGGCTCCGGGCGAACGAGGAGTTCTCCACGGTCTCGTGGCGGACCAGCTCGCCGTCGGCGTTCGGCACGCCGATGACCTCGGTCAGGCCGCGCTCGGTGCCGCAGTCCTCCTCGCGGACGATGACGTCCTGGGAGACGTCCACCAGACGACGGGTCAGGTACCCCGAGTTGGCGGTCTTCAGCGCGGTGTCCGCCAGGCCCTTACGGGCACCGTGGGTCGCGATGAAGTACTCCAGCACGGACAGGCCCTCACGGTAGGAGGACTTGATCGGGCGCGGGATGATCTCGCCCTTCGGGTTGGCCACCAGGCCACGGATGCCGGCGATCTGCCGGACCTGCAGCCAGTTACCACGGGCGCCGGAGGACACCATGCGGTTGATGGTGTTCAGCTTCGGCAGCCCCGCCTGCATGGCGGCCGCGACCTCGTCGGTGGCCTTGTTCCAGACGTCGATGAGCTCGGAACGGCGCTCCTCGTCGGCGATGAGGCCCTTGTCGTACTGGGCCTGGACCTTGAGCGCCTGGTCCTCGTAGCCCTCCATGATGGAGGCCTTGTCGAAGTCGGAGGTGATGTCCGAGATCGCCACGGTCACGCCCGACCAGGTGCCCCAGTAGAAGCCGGCGTCCTTGAGGTTGTCCAGGGTCGCGGCGGTCTGCACCATCGGGTAGCGCTCGGCGAGGTCGTTGACCAGCGCGCCGAGGCTGCCCTTGGTGGCCTGGGTGTCCAGCCACGGGTAGTCGACCGGGAGCAGCTCGTTGAACAGCACCTTGCCCAGCGTGGTGTCGAGCAGGACCGACTGGCCCTCCTCCCAGCCCTCGGGGGCCGGGACCTGGGCCGACGGCACGAAGCCGTCCACCGCGATCTTGACCGGGGCGTTCAGGTGCAGCGCGCCGGCGTCGAACGCCATGATGGCCTCGGCCACCGAGGAGTAGGACTCCCCGGCCCCGGCCTCGTCCTCACGCACGGTGGTGAGGTGGTTGAGGCCGATGATCATGTCCTGGGCCGGGACGGCCACGGCGCGGCCGTCGGAGGGCTTCAGGATGTTGTGGCTGGAGAGCATCAGCAGCCGCGCCTCGGCCTGGGCCTCGGGGCTCAGCGGCAGGTGCACGGCCATCTGGTCACCGTCGAAGTCGGCGTTGAACGCGCCGCAGACGAGCGGGTGCAGCTGCAGGGCCTTGCCCTCCACGAGCATGGGCTCGAAGGCCTGGATGCCGAGGCGGTGCAGGGTGGGTGCACGGTTCAGCAGCACCGGGTGCTCGGTGATGACCTCTTCCAGCACGTCCCAGACCTGCGGGCGGAAGCGCTCCACCATCCGCTTGGCGGACTTGATGTTCTGGGCGTGGTTGAGGTCGACCAGCCGCTTCATGACGAAGGGCTTGAAGAGCTCCAGCGCCATCTGCTTCGGCAGGCCGCACTGGTGCAGCTTCAGCTGCGGGCCGACCACGATCACGGAACGACCGGAGTAGTCCACGCGCTTGCCGAGCAGGTTCTGGCGGAACCGGCCCTGCTTGCCCTTGAGCATGTCGGACAGCGACTTCAGCGGACGGTTGCCCGGCCCGGTGACCGGACGGCCGCGGCGGCCGTTGTCGAACAGCGAATCAACAGCTTCCTGCAGCATCCGCTTCTCGTTGTTGACGATGATCTCCGGCGCGCCCAGGTCCAGCAGGCGCTTCAGGCGGTTGTTGCGGTTGATCACGCGGCGGTACAGGTCGTTGAGGTCGGAGGTCGCGAAGCGGCCACCGTCCAGCTGCACCATCGGGCGCAGCTCCGGCGGGATCACCGGGACGGCGTCCAGGACCATGCCCAGCGGCGAGTTGTCCGTGGTCAGGAACGCGTTGACCACCTTGAGCCGCTTCAGGGCGCGGGTCTTGCGCTGGCCCTTGCCGGTCTTGATGGTCTCGCGCAGCATCTCGGACTCGGCCTCGAGGTCGAAGGTCTCCAGGCGCTTCTTGATGGACTCGGCGCCCATGGAGCCCTCGAAGTACTGGCCGTACTTGTCCCGCATGGAGCGGAACAGGCCCTCGTCGCCCTCCAGGTCCGCGACCTTGAGGTTCTTGAAGCGGTCCCAGATGCGTTCCATCCGGTCCAGCTCGGCGTCGGCCCGCTTGCGGATCTGCGCCATGGTCTTGTCCGCGGCGTC
>JAPFFX010000183.1 GCA_026645375.1 Citricoccus sp. WCRC_4
GCTGGCCTGCTCACCGGAGGCCGACAGGCCCTGGATGATGCGGCAGAGCACGAGCAGCGCCGGGGCGAGCATCCCCGCCTGGTCGTAGGTCGGCAGGCAGCCGACGGCGAAGGTCGCCCCGCCGATCATGAACAGGGTGAGCATGAGCACGAACTTCCGGCCCAGGCGGTCCCCGAGCGGGCCCATGATGAGCGCGCCCAGGGGGCGCACCACGTAGGCGACGCCCACGGTCGCCATGGACAGCAGGATCGCGACGCCGGGGGAGGCGTCGTCCGGGAAGAACAGGTGGTTCAGGACGAGCGCCGCCGCGGTGCCGTAGACGGCGAAGTCGTAGTACTCCAGGGCGGACCCGATCCAGGCGGCCAGAGCGGCCTTCCTCGGGGTCTTGACGTGGGTGGCGCCGTGGGCGCCGGCGTCCGGGGATACGTGGGTCATGACGAGGTCCTTGGGTTGTCCATCTTCAGGGGGCGGGATGGCGGGAGTGAATCCCGACCGACGGGGTCGAGTTCTCGAATATTGGGAGTAACTCCTGTATGTTAGGAATGAGCATGGCGGACATCACATCGGAGTGTCAAGGAGGCGCGCATGGCGACGGTCCAGACCGGCACGGTCGGCAAGGCCCTGGAGGTACTCACCGTGGTGGGGGACTTCCCCGACGGTGGGACGGCGGCGCAGATCGCCCAGCGGGTGGACTACCCGTTCAGCACCGTGCACCGGTTGCTGTCCACGCTCACCGAGACGGACTTCCTGTCCTATGACCCCCGGGACAAGCGCTACTCCCTGGGGCTGCCCGTCTTCCAGCTGGGACAACAGGTGGCGCACCGTCGCGGGTTCACGGCCACGGCCGCCGCGGTGCTCTCGACGCTGACCGAGACGACGGGGGAGAGCTCGATCCTGTCCGTGCTGGACCGCGGGCGCGCACTGACCGTCCACACGGTCGACGGGCCGCAGTTCCGGACCACCACCGATCCCGGGGGATACAGCCCGCTGCACACCAGCGCGATCGGCAAGGCGCTGCTGGCCTTCACGGATGAGGAGACCCGGGAACACCTGCTGGAGACCGTGGACATGAAGCCCCGCACCGAGCACTCGGTCACCGACCGCGCCGTCCTCGCCCGTCAGGTCGCCGAGGCCCGGGCCCAGGGCTGGGCCGGGCAGTCCGAGGAGAACGACATCGGCATGGCCGCCATCGCGGTCCCGGTCCAGGACCCCGCAGGGGGCCTGATCGCGGTCGTGGCGCTGGCCGCACCCCTGTTCCGCTGCGACCTGGAGGGGCTGAAGAGCCACCTGCCCGCCCTCCTCGCCGCCGCCCACCAACTCTCGATCCAGCTGCCCCCGCGCTGAGACGCCAGCCACTAATCACCACCGTGAAGGAAACCGCATGAGCACCGTTGAAGAGTCCTACCTCGTCGGGCTGATCGGGGACGGGATCACCGCCTCCCTGACACCGCCGATGCACGAGAGGGAGGGGTGCGCACAGGGACTGCACTACCTCTACCGTCCCGTGGACGTGGCCGCCCTCGGGTTCACCGGGGAGGAGGCGCAGCGGCAGGCGCCCCTGCTGCTGGAGTACGGCCGCCGGCTGGGCTTCAACGCCTTCAACATCACGCACCCGTTCAAGCAGACGATCATGGCGCACCTGGACGAGGTGGACGCCGATGCACGGGCCCTCGGGGCCGTGAACACCGTCGTCTTCGCCGACGGGCGCTCGGTGGGTCACAACACCGACTTCTCCGGGTACATCACCGGCCTGCGCGCCACGCTGCCGGAGGCGGACCTGACCCGCGTGGTCCAGCTGGGCGTCGGCGGCGCCGGCTCGGCCGTGGCCTACGCCCTGCTGCGCGCCGGCGCCGAGGAACTGGTGCTGATCGACCTCGACGCGGGCCGGGCCGCCGCGCGGGCCGCGGACCTGCAGGAGCAGTTCCCGGGCCAGCGGGTGTCCGCCCGGCCCCACGGCGAACTGCGGCAGGCCCTCGCGCAGGCCACCGGGTTCGCGCACTGCACTCCCGTCGGCATGCACCTGCACCCCGGCATGCCGGTGGCCGCAGAGTGGCTGCGGGCGGGGATGTGGGTCTCGGACGTGGTCTACCTGCCGGTGGACACCGAGCTGGTCGTCGCCGCGCGGGACCGGGGATGCGCCGTGGTGGACGGCGGGACCATGGCCGTGGGCCAGGCCGTGGACGCCTTCGGCCTGATGACCGGGCGCCCGGCCGACGCGGGCCGCATGCGCCGCCACTTCCTGGAGCTGGTGGCCGCCCAGTCGACGGGGCGGGGTGCGTAGAGTGAGCGCCGTGAGGACCTCCATCGCCACCGTCTGCCTGTCCGGAACCCTCGAGGAGAAGATGCGCGGCGCCGCCCGGGCGGGCTTCGACGGCATCGAGGTCTTCGAACCGGACCTCGTGGCCTCCCCCCTGTCCCCGGAGCAGGTCGCCGACCTCGCCGGGGAACTGGGACTGACCCTGGACCTGTACCAGCCCTTCCGTGACCTCGAGGGGGTGGACGCCGAGGTCTTCGCCGCCAACCTGCGCCGGCTGGAGGCCAAGTTCCAGCTGATGCGGCGCATGGGCATGGACCTGATCCTGGTGTGCTCCAACGTCGGCACCGCGACGCGGTGGGAGGACGAGGTCGCGATCGACCAGCTCCGGCAGGCGGCCGACCTGGCTGCCGGTTACGGCATCCGCATCGCCTACGAGGCGCTGGCCTGGGGCCGGTACGTGAGCACCTACGAACATGCCTGGAGCCTGGTCGAACAGGCCGACCGGCCCAACCTGGGCGTGTGCCTGGACTCCTTCCACATCCTCTCCCGCCGCGGTGACGTCACCGGGTTCCGATCCATCCCGGGGGAGAAGATCTTCTTCGTGCAGCTGGCCGATGCGCCGAACCTGCTGCTGGACCTGCTGTCCTGGTCCCGCCACTACCGCACCTTCCCCGGCGAGGGCGCCTTCGACCTCGTCGGGTTCTACCGGGAGCTGGTCGCCACCGGGTATGCCGGCCCGCTCTCCCTGGAGGTCTTCAGCGACGTCTACCGGCAGACGGACACCCCCCGCACGGCGCTCGCCGCCATGCGCTCGCTGCACTGGCTGCAGGAGGCGACGGCACACCCGGGTGAGGCGGCGGACCTGCAGCCGAAGGGCTGGGACTACGCAGAGGTGCTCGCCGCCGAGCCGGAGGACGTGACCGAGATCCTGGCCGCGCTGGGCTTCCAGGACCGAGGCCCGCACCGCACCAAGGACGTCCGGCTCTACGCCGCCGGAGACGCCCGGGTGGTGCTCAACGGCAGGCCCCGGCCCCGCGGGGAGGACGGATCGGAGCTGGTGGGCCTGGGCCTGCAGGTCCCGGACCCGCGGGCCACGATGGACCGCGCGCGCCTGCTGCAGTATCCCGTGGCCTGGCGCTCCAACCGGGCGGACGAGATGGTCCTGCGCGGCGTCACCGCCCCGGACGGCTCGGAGCTCTTCGTCGCCCCGGTGCCGGACGAGGGCCGGGAACCGGGCTGGACCGGGGAGTTCGGGCCGGACGCCGCCGGCCGCGGGACGGGACCCCTGCGCGCGACGGACGCACCGACGTCGTCAGCCGGCGAGTCCCTGATCCTGGGGGTGGACCACGTCAACCTGGCCCAGCCATGGCAGTGGTTCGACGAGGGCGTGCTGTTCTACCGGGCGCTGTTCGGCCTGCACGCCCGCGCCAACAACGAGGTGGCCTCGCCGCAGGGCCTGGTGCGGTCCCAGGTCGTGCG
>JAPFFX010000228.1 GCA_026645375.1 Citricoccus sp. WCRC_4
GCGGAGTTCATCAAGAACAACGTGACCAAGCCGGTCGTCGGCTACGTGGCGGGCTTCACCGCCCCGGAGGGCAAGACCATGGGCCATGCGGGCGCCATCGTCTCCGGCTCCTCCGGTACCGCCCAGGCCAAGAAGGAGGCCCTCGAGGCCGCGGGCGTGAAGGTCGGCAAGACCCCGTCCGAGACCGCGCACCTGCTGCGTGAGGTCTACCCGGAGCACGAGGAACTCTCCTCGCTCTGAGGCCTTCGCGGCCATGACGAAGGCCCCCTTCCGCACACGCGCGGAAGGGGGCCTTTCTCGTGCGGGGGCCGGACAAGGAATCCGGCGCACCCGGTTGACGCTGGGGAACCGGACTCTACAGAGCCGAGACGATCCAGATGATCAGGGCGATCGCCACGAGAATGCCGACGATGGTCCAGACGAGACTGCTACCACGCATGGTGTTCCTCCGTTCTCTGCTTGCTGCGGTTCGTCCCTGATTATGGACACAGCAACCCCCTGCAGTTCAAGTTCGGCGGTGCTGTGAATCCCCAAGCGGCAGCGGAAATCTGGCCGGACCGGGGCCCTGCTTGCGGCGGGCTGCGGTGGAGGAAAATGCGCCAGGCAGCGAGAGGGCGGCTCCGTCTCGGGAAGGCAACAGTCCGGTCAACCGGACCGCCTGCTTCTACGATGGGCCTATGACATCACCGGAGGACGCCGCCACCCCGTCACGAGGGCGCCTGGCCTCCCGGTTGCTGGCCGGGGGCAGGGAGCCCGACCCGCGGTTCACGCTGGCCAATGAGCGCACGTTCCTGGCCTGGATCCGCACCTCCCTGGCCCTGCTGGCCGGAGGGATCGCCGTCGAGGCCTTCACCGGGTCCGTGTTCGACCCGCTCACCCGCAAGGTCGCGGGGTCCGGGCTGCTGCTCATCGCCGCCCTGCTGGCCACCACGGCAGGATTCCGCTGGATGCGCGTGGAGCGGGCCATGCGGCAGGGCCGCCCCCTGCCGTTGCCGCTGCTGGTGCCGGTCCTGGCCACCGGTGGGGCCGTCGTCGCGGTGGCGTTGTTCGTGTTCCTCCTGATGCGGCCGGCCTGAGGCCGGCGGGGACCACCGAGGTGACACTCTTCAGCGCCACGGCACTGCACCAGGATCCGGGACTGCAACCGGAGCGGACCGTGATGAGCTGGGACCGCTCCCTGCTGGCGCTCACCGTCACGGCGGCGATGTTCCTGCGCTGGTACGGGACCGTCGGCTCGCTGGCCCTGGCACCTGCCGTGCTGAGCGCGGTGGCCGCGCTCGTCATCCACTGGACCCAGCGGCACCGGTACGGGACACAGTCCGCCGGCATCGCCCGGGAACGGGTGCGGGCCGATGCCTGGGCCGTGCTGTGGCTCGGGACGCTCGTGACGGCCCTGGCCGCGCTGGGCGTCGCCGCGATCTGGTGGGCGTGAGCGGTCAGGACGCGGTCACCACCGGACGGAGCTCCTCGGTGGCACCCTCGGTCCGGCGCCGGCGCCAGGCCTCCAGCACCGAGGGATGCGTCGGGCGGGTCAGCAGGCTGACGACGACGTAGACGAGGGCGGAGGACGCGAGTCCGACGTAGATCGGCTCGTTGGCGTAGACGCCGCCGAACGCCTCGGTGGCCTGGACCTCGAGGATGATCATGGTCGTCAGCGTGCCGACCGTGCCGGCAGCCATCGACCAGGCGGCGCCCGGTCCGGTCCCACGGGACCAGACCAGCCCGCCGAGGATGGCCACCAGCAGGCCGCCGACCAGGATGTCGTAGGCGATCGTCAGCGCCGCCACGACGTCCGGGACCAGGATCGCCAGCACCAGGACGAACAGGCCCAGCCCCAGGACCCACCAGCGGTTGGAGTTCACGTCCTCCTCGAAATGCCGGGACTGCTCGGCCTCCTGCTCGGCCTCCCGGACGGCCTGCGCGGCGTCCAGTCGTTCCGGCCGCCGGCCGGCCGCGAGGTCACGGACCAGGGGCACGACGTCGGCCCGGGCCACGGTGGCGGCGGCGATCAGCGCCCCGGAGGCGGTGGACATCATGGCGGCCACCGCGGCGGCGAGCGCCAGCCCGCCGACGCCGACGGGCAGGACGCTCAGGGCGACCGTGGCGAAGACATCGTCCCGGACCTCGACCTGCGGCATCAGCACGGCGGCAGCCATGCCGATCACGGCCCCGGCCACGCCGTACAGGATGCAGTAGACGCCGGCAGTCGTGCCTCCCCAGCGGGCGACCTGGGGGGAGCGCGCCGTGAAGACCCGCTGCCAGATGTCCTGGCCGATCAGCAGGCCGAGGGTGTAGATGACGAAGTAGGTGATGATCGACTGCAGGCCCATCCCGCCGAGGTCGAAGAACTCGGCGTCCAGCCGGGCGGTGAGCCCGCTCCAGCCGCCGGCACGGCCGAGCGAGATGGGCAGCATCAGCGCGAACATCCCCACGGTCATGATGATGAACTGCGCCATGTCCGCCAGCGTGATGGACCACATCCCGCCGATCACGGCGTAGGCCAGGACGATCCCGCCGCCCACCACGATGGACAGCCAGCGGTCCCAGCCGAACAGGACCACGAAGACCGAGGCGTAGGCCCCCGTGGAGGTGGCCGCCAGCATCAGGGTGTAGGCGAGCATGACGATCGAGGAGGCGCGCGTGGCCTCCGAGCCGTAGCGCAGGGTGAGCATCTGGGAGACGGTGTAGATCCGGAGCCGTTGCAGGGACGGGGCGAACAGCAGGCTCAGCAGCAGCACGCCGACGCCGATGGCGGTCACCAGCCACAGGCCGGAGATGCCGAACTCGTAGCCGAGCCCCACGCCGCCGACGGTCGAGGCGCCGCCCAGGACGACGGCGCTCATGGTCCCGGTGTAGAGCATGGGTCCGAGCCGGCGGCCGGCCACCAGGTAGTCCGAGGTGCTGCGGGTGCGGCGCCGGCCCCACCAGCCGAACAGCAGCATGCTGGCGAGGTAGGCCGAGATGATGACGATGTTCAGGGTCTGCATGGGATTCCTCGCGGCTCAGGAGTGTTGCGGGTCACACGTGTGGGGACTACGGTAAACACATGTTGCTCAACAGACAACCTCGGCGCTGTGCCCGGCGGGGGACGCGTCCATGAAGTCCCTCCCGATCCAGCCCACGATCCCGGAACGCGCCATCGGCGGACGCCTGCGCGCGCTGCGGCAGGAGCGGCGGCTCACCATGGACCAGGTGGCCGACTTCTCCGGACTGACCAAGGGCTTCCTCTCCCGCGTGGAGCGGGACCTGACGAGCCCGTCCGTGGCCAGCCTCGTGTCCATCTGCCAGGTGCTCGGCGTCTCGGCGGGGGAGGTCCTGGACGCCCCGCAGACCGCCGTGGTCCGCCTGGAGAGCGCGCCGAGGGTCAGCCTGGGCGGGGACGGCATCTCCGAGCAGCTGCTGACGCCTCCCGGGCGGCGCGGACTGCAGCTGATCCGCGCCGTGATCGCCCCCGGCGGCCGGGGGGACGCGGAGCTCTACACGGTGGACTGCGACGTCGAGTCGCTGCACGTGATCAGCGGCAGCCTCGTGTTCATCACCACCGGCGGCGAGGTCCGGCTCGAGTCCGGGGACACCGCCTCCTTCTCCGGCTCCGAACCGCACAGCTGGTCCAATCCCGGTGACCAGGAGGCCGTCGTGCTCTGGGCCCTGGCGGGCCGCCGCCTGAGCTGAAGACGCCGCCACCCCTGCCGCCGCCAACGCCGCCACCCCCGCCGCGCCCTCCACCGTCATTCGCCGCCATCAACCGCTATCCCCCGAGAGGTCACACCATGCTGGACATCCCCCGCGTCACCGAGAATGGCAACATCGGCCCGGTGAACTCGGCCCTCGTGCCCCGCTTCGGCGGCGCCGCCACCTTCGCGCTGCTGCCCACGGACCAGGAGGCCACCGCGGCCGGCCGGACCGCGGCGGTCAAGGTGGTCGGCGTCCCCTTCGACTCGGGGGTGTCCTACCGCCCCGGGGCCCGCTTCGGTCCCGGGCACGTCCGGCAGTCCTCCCGGCTGCTGCGGCCCTACAACCCGGCCACGGACACGTCCCCCTTCGCCCAGGTCCAGGTGGTGGACGCCGGGGACATGGCGGTGAACCCGTTCAACATCCACGAGGCGATCGAGGCGATCCAGGCCGACGCCCTGGCGTTGACCCAGGACGGTGCCTCGCTCATGACGATCGGCGGGGACCACACCATCGCCCTGCCGCTGCTGCGGGCCGCCGCCGAACGCGCCGGGCGGCCGGTCGCCCTGCTCCACTTCGACGCCCACCTGGACACCTGGGACACCTACTTCGGCGCCGAGTACACGCACGGCACCCCGTTCCGCCGCGCCGTGGAGGAGGGGATCCTCGACACGGACGCACTGAGCCATGTCGGTACCCGCGGACCGCTGTACGGGCGCAAGGACCTCGAGGACGACCGGCGCTTCGGCTTCGGGATCGTCACCAGCGCGGACGTGTTCCGCCTGGGGGTGGACGAGGTGGTGGCCCGGCTCCGCGAGCGCATCGGGGACCGGCCGCTGTACGTCTCGGTGGACATCGACGTCCTCGACCCCGCGCACGCGCCGGGCACCGGCACCCCCGAGGCCGGCGGGATGACGAGCCGGGAACTGCTGGAGATCCTGCGCGGGCTGCGCGGACTCGACCTGGTGGGGGCCGACGTCGTGGAGGTGTCCCCGGCCTACGACCACGCCGAACTGACCGGGGTGGCGGCCGCGCACGTGGCCTACGACCTCGTCGGGCTGATGGCCGACCTGCGGGCCTCGCGCGAGGGTGCTGCATGACCCCCGGTCCTGGAGCGGGGAGCGGGTCGCGGGACGCGACCGCGATGCGCAACGGCGGGGACCTGGTCGTCGAGACCCTGCACGCCCTGGGCGCCCGCACCGTCTTCGGCATCCCGGGCCAGCACGCCCTGGGCCTGTTCGACGCGCTGTCCCGTTCGGAGCTGGAGTTCGTCTCCAACCGGGTGGAGAACAACGCCGCCTTCGCCGCCGACGGCTACTCCCGGGCCACCGGTGAGGTCGGCGTGCTGTTCCTGTCCACCGGACCGGGCGCGCTGACCGCCCTGGCGGGGCTGCAGGAGGCGTACGCCACCGCGGTGCCGATGGTCGTCGTCGCCTCCCAGATCCCCGTCTCCGGGCTGGGCGCGCGGCGGAAGGGCATGCTGCACCAGCTCGACGACCAGAAGGCCTCGGCGCAGAACGTGACGAAGGCGCAGGTCACCGTGCACCACGCCTCGGGCATCCCCTCGGCCATCCAGGACGCCTGGGCCCAGGCGATCACCGTGCCGCAGGGGCCGGTGTGGGTGGAGGTGCCCCAGGACGTGCTGCTGGGTGCGGTCCTGGTCCCGCCGGTGCAGGACGCGCTCGCCATCCCCTATGACCATCCGCCGCGCGAGGAACTGGTGGCGGAGTCGGTGCGCTGGCTGGCCTCCTCGGCCCGCACCGCGATCGTGGCCGGCGGGGGAGTGCGGCGGTCCGGGCCCGGGGCGCTGCGCGAGTTGCGCCGCGTGGCCGAGCTCCTGGACGCCCCGGTGGTGTGCAGCCCCGGCGGCAACTCGGCCTTCCCCATGGACCACCCGCTCTCGTTGGGCTCGTGGGTGGAGGACCGGTACGTCACCGAGGTGCTCGAGGACGCCGAGGTGCTGCTCGTCATCGGTTCGTCCCTGGGGGAGGTCACCTCCAATTACTTCACCCTGGAACCGCGCGGCCGGCTCATCCAGGTCGACGCCGAGCCGCGCGTGCTCGAGTCGAACTTCCCCACGCTCGGCGTGCGGGCGGACGCCGGCCAGGCGCTCGCTGCCCTCGCGGAGGCGCTGGAGCGGTCCGCGGGGGCAGCGGATGGCCGCGATCCCGGTGCCGACGGCGGGTCCGGTGGCTGGTCCCGGTCCGACTGGCATGGCCGCGGTGCCGCAGGGGTGGTGGCCGAGGTCAACCGCCGCGTGCGGGAGCGACTGGACGGGCAGGACCTGGACCGGGAACGGCGGTTCATGGCCGACGTCCGCGCCGCGGTGCCGGAGGCCATGCAGACCTACTGGGACATGACCATCGCCGCCTATTGGGCCTGGAACGTGTGGGATGCCAGGTCGGGACAGTTCCACTCGGCCCAGGGCGCCGGCGGGCTGGGGTATGCCTTCCCCGCGGCGTTCGGCGGGGCGATGGGGCTGGCCCGGCAGGGCAGGAGCGGGACCGACGCTCGGGTGCTCGCGGTCGCGGGCGACGGTTCCGCGATGTACTCGATCGCCGAGCTGGCCGCGGCCCGCCAGCATGATGCACAGGTGACCTGGCTGATCGTGGACGACGGCGGATACGGGATCCTGCGTGAGTACATGGAGGACACCTTCGGGCAGGCGACCGCCACCGAACTGGACCGTCCGGACTTCGTGGCCCTGGCCGGGTCCTTCGGCATCCCGGCCGAGCAGGTGGCGGTGGAGGAGGTCGGCCCCGCGCTGGAGCGGGCCCTGGCCGCGGAGGGGCCGAACGTCGTCGTGGTCCAGACCCGGTTGCGGATGTGGGCGCCCAGTCACGTGGAGGACGCGCAGGGCTGAACCGGGCCCCGGACGCACCTGACCCCCGGCTAGCGCGTCAGCTGCCGGGGGTCAGGTGTTTTGGTGTCCATCCGGCTGCTACTCGAAGCGCTCTGGATGCTCACCGAAGACAAAGTGTCGACCGGTGACCCGGTTGACGTTGACCTCTACGTAGAAATCCTTGTACGTCGGGACCCAGGGGTCAATACTCAACGACTCGGCAAATTCGACTTCGTCGTCCTTCTCGAGCACCCGGGCGTGGCCGCGGGCCAGCACCGACCAGGCCTCGTCCGAGAGGATGCCGTCCGCCTCGAAGATGACCTTGGGGTTGATGGTCAGCTCCGCGAGCTTGTTGCCGGGCGCGGTCCGAAAGTAGATCCGCTTGTCCCGGGCCACGAAATTCACCGGGACCAGGTCGAGCTCGTCGTTCACCCGCAGCCCGAGCCGGCCGTGCCGGGTGTTCTCCAGGACCCTCCAGCACTGATCTTCGTCCAGCACCAGGATCGGCTCGTCGTTGGAATGTTCGAACATCATGGCCCGGTCTCCTTCGTCCCTCACGGGGTCAGCGCCCGCCCGGTGTCGTCCGGAGGGACTTTAAGGTCCCTGTCAGCGAGCACTTTCATTATCGCGCGCGGGCGGTTCCACGGCTAGGGCCACCGTCACGCCTCGGCCGGCGGCGGGCCCCGTCAGTCCTCCGCGCCCTGTTCACCGCCCTGTTCGTCGTCCTCGACGCCGTCACCCTCGCCCTCCTGGTCCTGCTGTATCGACGTCTCGGCAGGGTCCTGGGTGTCCTCGTCCTCCGGATCGTCGCACCCGGTGAGGAACAGCCCGGCTGCCAGTGCCAGGGAGACGGCGAGGATGCGCCTGTTCACGGTCATGGCACACCCTAGGCACGCCGGCCCGTCCTCCATCAAGGGGTGGACGCCGGTCAGCCCCGGACGCCGGCCGTCCGCCGTCCGGCCGCCCGGCGGGCCGTGACGGTCTCCTCCAGGATGCGCACCGCGGTCGGGGCCGTCCGCCCGGGGGCGACGGCCACGTAACAGGGTGCCAGGTGGGGTTCGCGCCGCTCCGGTCCGTCGGTGTCGTAGAAGCGGGCCAGGTAGTGGCCCCCCGCCCGGCGCACCAGGAGCTGGCCCACGCCCACGTCCCACGGATTGGTGTCCACCCCCAACGTCACGTCGGCCCAGCCGATGGCCGTGTAGGCCAGTTCCAGGGCCCCGGAGACGGTGCGCCGCACGGTGGCGTAGGCGTCCACGAGCCGGCCGAAGCGGTCCAGTGCCACCGGGCCATCGATGCCCAGCGCCTCGGCGGAGGGGTAGGACGTCACCAGGTTCAGGGCGTGCTCGTCCGGTGCGGACCCGGCAGCCGGCGCGGGGGCGTCGTGCTCGTCGGGACCGGCGGCTCCGGCCCCGGCCTCCCGGGAACCGAACCGCGCCCCGTTGAGGTAGGCGCCGCCGTCGTCGGCGGAGAACTCCAGCCCGTTCACGGGGTCCAGCACGACGCCGGCCACCACCACGCCGTCCACGGCGGCCGCGACGGAGATCGAGAACATCGCGAAGCCGTGGGCGAAGTTCGCCGTGCCGTCGATGGGGTCGATGATCCACTCCAGGGTGTGCGGCGGGGCCTCCGCACCGGCCTCGACCGGGGTGAGGGCGTGCTCGTCCATCCCGTCCGGCCCGCGGGCGCCGCCCTCCTCTCCGACGAACCGGCTGCCCGGGACGGCCGCGCTGAGCAACCGCACCAGCTCGTTCTCGGTGGCCCCGTCGTGCACGGTGACCAGGTCGTGGGTGTTCCGCTTGGTGGAGAGGTCGAGGTCGGCGGGAGTGGAGCGGAAGGCGCGGACGAGCCGTGGTGCGCAGGCGGCGGCTGCCTCGACGGCGATCCGCCGCAATTCGCGGGGGGCGGGAACAGGGGTGGGCATGGCGCCAGCCTAGCGGGGGCCTCCCGAGGGCCCGGTGCCCCTGCCTGCACGTGGTGAACCGCACCTGCGCGGGTGGGGGATACTGGTTCCTATGGCCGATCGGACTCCTGCATCCCCGCCTGCCCCGGACGCTGTGCCGTCCCCGCTGATCGATGACCGGGAGACCCTGGTCACCGAGCACATAGCGACGCTGGTCCAGGACCGGTGGCACCGCTTCCGCTACGCCGGTGCCCTGCGGCGCGGCCACGAGCCGACCGTGCTGTCCTTCTCCGGGTACGGCACCACCTCCTGGATCCGGGTGTTCTCCCGCGTGGTGATGGCGCCGGACGACGCCTTCGAGAACGGCCGCCGGCTCTCCAGGGTGGTCGAGGACGGCCTGCGGGGGTGGCACAACTTCACCTCCCCGCCCGTGCCCTACGCCGAGGTCAAGGTGCTGGCGGGAGGGAAGTCCTTCACCGTGCGCGCGGATCGCGGAGGCGTGGTGGACGCCCGCGTGGAGGTCGAGATGGAACCGGGCTGGCAGACGGTCACCCTGACCTCGGACGGCGGCGAACCGGCCACCTCGGACGTGTACATCGTCGAGGACGGCACGGTCACCGGCGTGGTCTCGGACATCGACGACACCGTGGTGGTCACCTACCTGCCCCGGCCGATGCTGGCGGCCTGGAACTCCTTCGTCCTGGACGAGCACGCCCGCACCGCCACCCCCGGGATGGCCGTCATGCTGCACCGCCTGCTGGAACAGCAGCCCACCTCCCCGGTGGTCTACCTCTCCACCGGTGCGTGGAACGTGGCCCAGACCCTGTCCCGGTTCCTGTCCCGCAACCTGTACCCCTCCGGTCCGTTGCTGCTGACCAGCTGGGGGCCCACGGAGGACCGCTGGTTCCGGTCCGGCCTGGAGCACAAGGTCACCCAGCTGGACCGGCTGGCCCGGGAGTTCCCGGAGATCCGCTGGCTGCTCATCGGTGACGACGGCCAGCACGACCCGGAGATCTACGCGGACTTCGCCCGCCGCCACCCGGACAAGGTGAAGGCGATCGTGATCCGTCAGCTGACGCCGTCGCAGGCCCTGCTGGCCGGCGGCCGCGCCACGGACACCCGCGAGACCACCCCCGGCGTGCCCTGGTGCTACGGCCCGGACGGGGCCGCGCTGTCCCGTCAGCTGGAGGACCTGGGCATCCTCGAGACCGGGCGCGCCGCGCTGCTGACCTGGCCGCGCAACGCCCAGGAGGCGGGCCTGGACACCGACTCCCGGGAACTGGACGATGTGCGCTGAGCCGTGCCACGGCATGACCGGCCGGATCGAGGACCGTCCCGACGGCGGCGGGCCCGCCGTGCGCGTGGACGTGCCCGTGCGCTGGGGGGACATGGACGCCTACGGCCACGTCAACAACGTGCAGGTGGCGGCGATCCTCGAGGAGGTGCGCATCCTGGCGTTCGGGGTGCCGGCCGGGACCGGGGCGCCGGGTGCCGGGGCACCGGTGAACCTGCTGGACGGGATGCCGGACAGCGTGCAGGTGCTGATCTCAGAGCATCGCATCCGCTATCGGCGTCCGCTGGAGTACCGGAACGTCCCGGTGCGCGCGTGGGTCTGGGTGGCCGCGGCCAAGGGGGCCTCCATCGAGGTGGCCTACTCGCTGCGTGACGGGGTGGACGGCACCGAGTGCGTCACCGCGTCCTCCACGATGGTCTTCGTGGACGCCGCCACCGGCCGGCCGGTCCGGCTCAGCGATGACCAGAAGCACACCCTCACGCACCTGGCCCGGTAGGGCCCCAGGCCTGCTCACGCGGCCCGCGATAGCGGACGCCCCGGAACTCTCGCGCACTCACGAGTGTTCCGGGGCGTCCTCCACCGCCGGTGGCACGGCCGGGCGAGGGGTCAGATCACGCCCTGGGCGAGCATCGCGTCCGCGACCTTGACGAAACCGGCGATGTTCGCTCCGACCACGTAGTTGCCCGGGGTGCCGTAGCGGTCGGCGGTCTCGAGGCAGCGGTCGTGCAGGTCGGTCATGATCTGCTCGAGCTTGTCGTGGGTGTACTCGAAGCTCCAGGTGTCCCGGCTGGCATTCTGCTGCATCTCCAGGGCGGAGGTGGCCACGCCGCCGGCATTGGCCGCCTTGCCCGGGCCGAACAGCACGCCGGCATGGATCATGTGCTCGGTGGCCTTCTGGGTGCAGGGCATGTTGGCGCCCTCGGCCAGGGCCACCAGCCCGTTGTCGATCAGGGTGAGCGCGGACCTGTCATCCAGCTCGTTCTGGGTGGCCGAGGGGATGGCCACGGTGCCGGGCACGTCCCAGACGCAGCCCTCGGCCACGAAGCGGGACCGGCCACCGCGGGCCTCGGCGTACTCGGCGATCCGGCCGCGCCGGACCTCCTTGATCTCGCGCAGCAGCTCCAGGTCGATGCCGGCCTCGTCCACCACGTATCCCGAGGAGTCAGAGGCGGTCAGCACGGTGGCGCCCAGCTGCTGGGACTTGGCGATGGCATTCAGCGCCACGTTGCCGGAGCCGGAGACCAGCACGGTCTGACCGTCCATGGACTTGCCGTGGGTGCGCAGCATCTGGTCCGCGAACATCACGGCGCCGTAACCGGTGGCCTCCGGGCGGACCAGGGAACCGCCCCAGGACATGCCCTTGCCGGTGAGCACACCGGACTCGAAGCGATTGGTGATGCGCTTGTACTGGCCGAACAGGTAACCGATCTCCCGGGTGCCCACACCGATGTCACCGGCCGGGACGTCGGTGTACTCACCGATGTGGCGGTACAGCTCGGTCATGAAGGACTGGCAGAAGCGCATGACCTCGGCGTCAGTGCGGCCGGCCGGGTTGAAGTCGGAACCACCCTTGCCGCCGCCGATCGGCATGCCGGTCAGGGCGTTCTTGAAGATCTGCTCGAAGCCGAGGAACTTGATGATGCCCAGGTAGACCGAGGGGTGGAACCGCAGCCCGCCCTTGTACGGCCCCAGGGCGGAGTTGAACTCGACGCGGAAGCCGCGGTTGATCTGCACGTGCCCGTTGTCGTCCACCCACGGCACACGGAAGATGATCTGGCGCTCCGGTTCGCACATGCGGCGCAGGATCCCGGACTCGACGTATTCGGGATGGCGGTTGACGACCGGCCCGAGTGCTTCGAACACCTCGGTGACGGCCTGGTGGAACTCGCTTTCGCCGGGGTTGCGGCGGAAGACTTCGTCCCGCAGTTTCTCCAGACCAGACTCCATGTCCGTCCTCGCTTTCCTCAGTGGCGTCTCCTCATCGGAGGGCATCCCCCGGTAGGGACGGGCCGGAACCACTGTACCGGCCGGTTGGGCAGGGCCGGAAAGGATGACGATGGGGGCCGGGCGGCCGACCCGCCGTGGGGTCCGGCCCCGGTCCGGTCACCGCTGGACCAGCCAGCCGTCCCAGCCGGCGGACTGCTCCAGGTAGGTGCGCACGAACACGTCGTTCTGCCGGTCCCGGACCCGGACGGCGCGCTCGTAGTAGCCGACCAGCTGCTCGCACAGGACGGGCCAGGTCCGTCCCTGCACGGTCTGGTACGCGGCCTCGGCGAACGCGGCGCGCTTGATGTCGTCGTAGACCAGGTCCCGGACCCGGTCCCGCAGCCCGGCCAGGTCACCCGGCCGGTACAGCCATCCGGTGCGGGAGGGGTCCACGAGGTCCAGTGGTCCGCCGCGTCCCACGGCGACCACCGGCACGCCGGAGGCCATGGCCTCCTGGATGGTCTGGCAGAAGGTCTCCGACTCCCCGGGATGCACGAACAGGTCGAGGCTGGCCATGTGCCGGGCCAGGTCCTCTCCGCCCTGGAAACCGGCGAAGTGCGCGCCGGGCAGCTGGCGGGTCAGGGTGTCCTTCAGGGGGCCGGAGCCGACGATCACCAAGCGGGTGCCGGGCAGGTCGTTGAGCACGGCCAGGTCCTCCACCTGCTTCTCCGACGCCAGCCGGCCGACGAAGCCGATGAGCCGCTCGCCGTTCGGGGCCAGTGCCGCCCGCAGCGCCTCGTCCCGCTTGGCCGGGGAGAACCGGGCGGTGTCCACGCCCCGCCGCCACAGGTGCACCCGCTGGATCCCGCGGGCGTGCAGCTGGTCCACGCAGAAGGTGGACGGGGCCACCGTGAGGGTGGCGTGGTCGTGGATGCGTTCCACGTGCTGCCAGAGGACCTCCTCCAGCCACGGGAAGCCGTAGCGGGCCGCGTAGTTGGGAACCTCGGTCTGGTAGACGCACACGCTCGGTACCCCGAGGGCGTTGGCGGCCTGCACCGCGCGCCAGCCCAGGATGAACGGGGAGGCGATGTGGACGACGTCGGGCGCGAAGTCCGCGAGGACGCGGCGGACCCGGTTGACCGTCCCGGCGGCCACCCGGACGTTCGTGTAGCCCCTCAAGGGGATCGAGGGCAGCCGGTGGACGGGATAGCCCTCGACCTCGGCGGGGGCCTCGTCATCCATCCACGACGAGGACGGGGCGATCACCAGGACCTCGTCACCGCGGGAGCGCAAGTGGCGGATCACCTGCAGGATCGAGTGGGTGACACCATTCATGTGGGGCAGGAACGATTCGGCGACGATGACTACTCTCACGGCTCCCGACGCTATGGTCCGTCCCTGTCAGCGATGACTCGGAACGGTGGCAGCCAGGTGGCTGGTGGGTGAACAGTCGGCAGGCCGCCGCGTGGGGTGGCGGGCGGTGCCGGGCCGCGCCGCTGCCGTTCGGCCCCCGGGCCGGGTGGCACCATGGACGGTGACATGAATCCTCGCACTCCCCGCGCCCTGAAGCCGCTGCCCCTGCCCCTGTGGGTCCAGGGCGTGATCGAGACCCTGATCGCCGCAGTGGTCTCGGCCATCCTCGTCGTGGTGCCCCTGGTGGGCATCTGGTCCATGGCCGGCTTCGCCGCCACCCAGGTCGACTTCATCGCCCGGCTGGCAGGTCAGGCCTGGCTGGCGTTGCACGGCGTGCCGCTGCACCTGACCCTGGAATCCCCGACGAGCAGCGCGGACACGCTGACCGGCACGTTCTGGTTCCTGCCCTGGGGCCTGGTCCTGATCCCGCTGGCCCTGGGCTGGCGGGCCGGCCGGCGGCTGGCACGCGCCTCCTACCGGGACCAGATCTGGCAGCCCCTCGCCGGCGGGGCCGGTGCCTACGCCCTCTTCTGCCTGGGCACCGCGTTGCTGGTGCCGAGCGAGTCGGTGGCCATCAACCCGTTCCTGGGGACCCTGATCCCCACGGCGCTGATGGTGGTCGCCCTGCTGGCCGGGGCCCGGAAGGAGGCCGGTTCGTGGGAACGGCTGATCGGCGTCGACGCGGCCGAGCGCATCGCCACCTGGTCACAGGCGTCCCGCTGGGCCGGGTCCTACGCCTGGTCCCTGGTGCGGGCCGGATTCGTGGGCCTGATGGCCTCCTTCGGGCTGGCCTCGGTCCTGCTGGCCGTGCAGGTCGCCCTGAGCTGGGCGGACATCGCCCAGGTCTACCAGCAGGTGGACGCCGGCATCTGGGGCGGGGCGACCCTGACCGCGGTGCAGCTCGGCATCATGCCCAACCTGGCGATGTGGACGCTGGCCTGGACCACCGGGGCCGGGTTCTCCCTGGGGGAGGGGTCCGCCATCTCCCCGCTGCTGACCGCCGTCGGCCCGCAGCCGGCCATCCCGGTGCTGACCGCCGTGCCGGTGGGTCTGGACCCGGCCTGGTCCTGGCTGTTCCTGCTCTTGCCGGTCGTCGGCGGCTTCATGGCCGGCTGGTGGCTGCTGCGGGAGGGGGAGAACCACTTCGACGAGTGGCTGGCCGTGCGGATCGAGTCCCGCTGGGCCTCGCTGACCGTCTCCACCCTGGTGCTGGGACTGCTGGTGGCCCTGGCCACGGCCCTGCTGTCCCTGTTGCCGTTCGCCGTCTCCGGTGGGTCCCTCGGGGTGGGCCGGCTGACCGGGCTGGGCCCGAATCCCTGGGCCGCGTCCGGTGCGCTCGGTGTCCTCGTGGGACTGGGGGCGATGATCGGTTACCTGGTGTCCCCGTGGTGGGAACGGGATCGCTACGTGCTGCCGGACGAGTGGCACGACGAGGCGGATGACGCCGACGAGCTCGAGGACGACCCCGACGCCGGGCGGACCCGGGGCCACGACGAGGACTAGGCACTCGACTCTGGCACTCTCCGATCAAGAGTGCTAAATAATTGCCGAGGCCGTAGCCACGGCCCGCCGGCCCGGAAGGCCCGGGTCCGGTCACCGTCTGGAGGTGATTTCTGTGGCTAACCATGTTGATCCCCTGCGTGAGATCGACCGGGTGCTCAACGGCGTCCTCGGCCAGATGACGTCGTCCGCGCGGACCCAGGCGCTGCCGATGGATCTCTATCGGAGCGAGGACCACTTCGTCCTGAAGATGGACCTGCCGGGGGTGGACCCCCGGTCGATCGACGTCGACCTCGAGGGGCGGACGCTGACCATCCGCGCCGACCGGCAGGACGAGGAGGCGGGCCAGATCCAGTGGCTCGCCCGGGAACGCGCCACCGGCACCTTCGCGCGGCAGCTGACCCTCGGGGAGGGGCTGGCGACGGACAGGATCGACGCCTCGTACACGGACGGCGTCCTGACGCTGCAGATCCCCGTGGCCGAGGAGGCCAAGCCCCGCCGCATCGAGGTCACGCACACCGCCAACCAGGGTGCGATCGGCCAGTCGGCCTGAGCCGTCCACCGGCCGGCCCCTCCCCGGCGAGTGTGCTCAGGCTCACATCGGGGCGCCGCGTCTGACATGCTGGGAGCCTTCGACGAGGCGAGGTGGCGGTAGATGCGCACGTTCGGTGTGGAGGAGGAACTCCTGCTGGTGGCGGTTCCATCCCTGGAACCGCTGCCGGCCGGGGAGGCGGTGGCCGGTCCGCAGTCCGGGGAGACCTCTTCCGGCCACCGGGTGACGGTGGAGCTGCAGCAGGAACAGATCGAGGTCGACAACCCTCCGCAGACCACCCTGACCGGACAGTTCGCGGCCATCCGGGCTGGCCGGGCCCTCGCCGAGGAGGCGGCCGGGCGGGCCGGTGGACGGGTCGCGGCGCTGGCCACGGCCCCGGGCGGCACGAGCCTCCACCTGACCCCGAAGGCACGGTATGAGCGGATCGGCAGGGAGTTCGGGGTGATGGCCCTGGAGAACCTCACCAACGGCTTCCACGTCCACGTGGGCGTCTCCTCCCGGGACGAGGCCGTGACCGCCCTCGACCGGATCCGCATCTGGCTCCCGCCCCTGCTGGCGCTCAGTGCCAACTCCCCGTACTGGCAGGGGGTGGACACCGGTTACGCCTCCTACCGCCACCGGGTGATGTCCCGATGGCCGGTGAGTGGTCCGCCGGAGGTGTTCGGCTCGGCCGCCGGCTATGACCGGCACCGGGACCGACTGCTGGGAACGCAGGTCCCCCTGGACGCGGGCATGATCTATTACGACGCCCGTCCCAGCGAGCGCTACCCCACGCTCGAGGTGCGCATCGCAGACGTCTGCACGGACCAGGCCGTGGCGGCCGTGATCGCCGCGCTGGTCAGGGCCCTGGTGGAGACCGCTGTCAGGGAATCACGCCGGCCCCCTGCCGAGGTCCCCGCCTCGGAACTGGGAGTGTGGACCTGGCTGGCCAGCCGTTCGGGTGTCGCCGGCCGGCTGATCGACCCGGCCACCGGGACTCCGGCGCCGGCGGCCGATGTCCTGGGCCGGCTGCTGGACGCCGTCCGGCCCGTGCTGGTCGACTACGGGGAGGAGGGCCCGGTCGAGACCGTCGTCGCACAGGTCCTGCGGCAGGGCACCGGCGCGGACCTCCAGCGCCAGGCCTTCGCGGCGCACCAGGACATCCGGAACGTGGTCGCCGTGGCCCTCGAGGCCACCCACTGTGCCCCGTCGTTGCCCTCGTCCGGGTGATCCCGGCCGACACGTACCGGCTACCGGCTACCGGGCACCGACCGGACCGGTGAACCCGGCCAGTTGCTCGGTGTACTCCTGGCTGCACTGCTCCAGCGCGCGCTCGGTGATCGCGCCGGCGGTGCAGTCCTCGAATCGCGTGGTCGCGTCCCAGAACACGACCTGGGAGGCGGCCACGAACCCGAAGAGGGCGCAGCCGGCCATGCCCGCCACCGCGCCCACGCGCAGTACCCACGGCGCCGGGATCCGGGCGGTGCGGACCAGGGCGAGGACGCCGAAGACGATCCCGGTGACGGCGAAGACCAGGGACACGGCCTTCCACGGCAGGGTCAGGACGGAGGCCAGGTAGGTCAGCAGCAGCATCCCCGCCAGCCAGACCAGGGCGTTGCGCAGCGAGCGGTACCGCGTCAGCTCGGTGTCGGTCGATGCTCCGGGGGCGGTCTGGCTCACCGCTCCAGCCTACTGGGGTGTCAGGACAGTCCCTGACCGGACAGCCAGGCCTGCGCGATGTCCTCGCTGGAGGCCTCCTTCTCGACCGACTGCCGGTTGAGGCCGATCAGCTCCTCCGGGGTCAGCTTCGCGTTGACCTCCTCGATGACCGCGGCGGCCTGCTCGTCCACGGCGTCGGAGACGATCGGGGTGACGTTCTGCGGCAGGATCAGGTTCTCCGGGTCCTCCAGGGTCACCAGGTCCTCGGCCGCGATCGAGGGGTCGGCCGAGTAGATGTCGGCGAGCTGGACGTCCCCGTCCACCAGTGCCTTGACGGTCAGCGGGCCGCCCGAGTCCTCCACGGGCACCACGGTCACGTCCACACCGTAGGCCTCCTTGAGTCCCGCAGGACCATAGGGACGGGTTTCGAACTCGGAGTTGGCGGCCACCTTCAGCTGCTCGTCCACGTTCTGCAGGTCCGCCAGGGTCGTCAGCGAGTGCTTCTCGGCGAACTCGCGGGTGACGTTGTAGGAGTCCTGGTCCGTGGCCTCGGCCGGCTCCAGCGGGCGTAGCCCCTGGGGCAGCACCTCCGCCAGCGCGGCCTGGATGTCCTCCGGCGAGGTGGCCGTGGCCTCGGCGTCGTAGTACTGCAGCAGGTTCCCCCCGTACTCGGGCATGACGTCGATGGCCCCGGACTCGACCTCCGGCAGGTACACCTCTCGCTGGCCGATCTGGTACTCGCGCTCCACCGTGTACCCCTCGGCCTCGAGGGCCTGGGCGTAGAGCTCGGCGATGATCTCGTTCGAGTAGTACTGCTGGGAACCGATGACCAGGGCGTCCCCGCCCCCGGCGCCGCCCGTGCCCCCGGTGGCCGACGGTGAGCCGGAGGCCGTGTCCCCGCCGCCGAGCGGGTCGGAGCTGCCGCAGCCGGTCAGGGCGAGGGCGGCGACGGCGGCCAGGGCCAGGGCGGAACGGCGGGTGGGGTTCTTCATGGAGGTCCTCTTTCGGTGACGGGCGCTGTTCTGAAACCTACGCGTTGACCCCGCGGCGCGCCACTGTCACCCCACGTGGGACTGCGGCCCGGCCGGCCAGGGCGAACGCCCCGTCCAGGACGAGGGCGAGGGCGACGACGAGCAGGGAGGAGCCGAGCATCATGGCGTAGTCCTGGGTCTTCAGTCCCAGGAACAGGTAGCGGCCCAGTCCGCCGGCACCGACGTAGGCGGCCAGGGTGGCCGTGGCCACCACCTGCAGCGCTGCCGAGCGCAGTCCGCCGACCAGCACCGGCAGCCCCAGCGGCACCTCGATCTGCCAGAGCACCTGGGTGCCGGTGTACCCCTGGGCCCGGGCGGCGTCGATGACGCGGCGGTCCACGGCCTCGAAGCCGGCATAGGCGGCGGCCAGGATGGACGGGATGGCCAGGATGACGAAGGCGGTCATCGGCGCCGCCAGCCCGATGCCCAGCAGCAGTCCCGTCAGGGTGAGCACCCCGAGGGTCGGCAGGGCGCGGGCGGCCCCGGAGAGCGCGACGGCGGCTCCGCGCCCCTTGCCCGTGTGCCCCACCCACCAGCCGATCGGCACGGCGATGGCGGCGGCGATCGCCACGGCCAGCAGCGTGTAGCCGAGGTGTTCCAGGGACCGCGCGGCGATCCCGGACGGCCCGGTCCAGTTCGTGGGATCCAGGCACCACAGGACGGCTTCCCACAACTGGTTCATGCCCCCACCTCCGCACGCGTCCAGGGCATGGCCAGCCGGCCCAGTGCCACGAGCAGTCGGTCCAGTGCCAGGGCGAGCACCACGGTCAGCACGATCCCGGTGAGGATCTCCGCCAGGATCCCGCGCTGGAACCCGTCCGTGAAGAGCAACCCGAGCGACGGGATGCCCAGGACGGCCCCCACGGTGCACAGGGACACCGTGGAGACGGCCACCACCCGCAGCCCGGACAGGATCACCGGACCGGCCAGGGGCAGGTCCACGGTGAGGAACCGGCGCAGCGGCGGATAACCCAGGGCCACGGCGGCGCTGCGGGCCTCCGGCGGCACCCCGTCCAGCCCGTCGGCCACGCTGCGCACGAGCAGGGCCACCCCGTACAGGGTCAGGGCCACGACCACGTTGACCACGTCCCGCACGCCGGTGCCGATCAGCACCGGCAGCACGATGAACAGGGGCAGGGACGGAATGGCGTACATCAGTCCGGCGCCGGTCAGCACGGGGCCGTTGAGGGCCCGGTACCGGTGGGCCAGCCAGCCCAGCGGGAGGGAGATCAGCAGCGCGGCCAGGATGGCCGGCAGGGACGTGGCCAGGTGCGCCCACGTCCGGTCCGCGATCAGCGGCAGGTTGTCCAGGACCCAGTTCATGCGCCCGACGCGTCCCGGGTTCCCGGCCGGGGGCCGCCGTCGGCCGCGGCACCCGGGTGCGAACCGGCGGCGGGCCGGCCGTCCGGTTCCGAGAGCACCCCGGCGGGCCGGCCGTGGGCGTCCACCACCACGATCGAGCCGTCCGTGGCGCGTTCGCGGTGCAGGGTGCGCTGGCCGCGGTCCAGCCCGAGGAAGGTCCGCACGAAGTCGTCGGCGGGCTCGGCCACGAATT
>JAPFFX010000125.1 GCA_026645375.1 Citricoccus sp. WCRC_4
CCGCCTGCAATTCCACGCGCACCGCCCCGGACTCCGGCCCGGTGCCGCCGGACTGCGCGTACTGCAGGTAACCGACGATGTTCTGGACGTGGTGGCCGTACTCGTGGGCGACCACGTACTCCTCGGCCAGGGGGCCGCCGGAGGCCCCGAACCGCGATTCCAGCAGGCCGAAGAAGTCCGTGTCGAAGTACGCCGTCTCGTCGCCCGGGCAGTAGAACGGACCGACGTCCGAGGTGGCCGGACCGCACGCCGTGTTGACCTGACCGGCGAACAGCTCCACGCCGGGGGGCCGCCAGGTGACGTTGTACTCCGCCAGGTGGGGGTCCCAGAAGGCGTCGGCGGACTCGACCGTGGCGATGATCCGGCAATCGGTCCGCTCGTTCGCCGCCTCCCCGGTACGGCAGGTGGCCGACGCCGCCGGCCCGACGGGCTGGTACTGGGAGGTCTCCGGTGACGGGCCGGTCAGTCCGAGCTGCTCGGCCAGTCCGGGGGCGAAGACCGCCAGCAGCAGCACCAGCAGGCCGGTGCCGCCGCCGATGGCGACGGTCCCGCCGCGTCCCGCCCGGCCGCCGCGGCCCCGGGAGTCTCGCACGCGGGAGGGGTCCAGCCGGACGTTGTCATTGAAGCTCATGCGCCCCGAGTGTAGTCCGCGCGCGGAGCCGGGTCCTCCGTGTCCGGCGCGGCGGGCAGGCCTCGGGCGGCCAGGGCCTCTCCGGTGGCGCGGGCGTGGCCGACCGTGGCCACCAGCACCGGACCCATCAGGCGCACGGGCCCTCGGCGCAGGCCGCGGGAGGCCAGGGCCTCGGCGTGGGCGCGCACGGCGGCGCCGACCCAGGGGATCGTGCGCAGCATGACGTTGACGGCCAGGGCGGCGGCCTCCGGGTTGACGCCGAACCGGCGGAACGCGCCGAAGAAGTGGGCCAGGCCGTCCAGCAGCTCCGTTCCGCCGGTGGTGATCACCAGCAGCCGGGCGGCGGCCAGCGCGCCGAAGACGGCGGCCAGGACCACCAGCGCCGGTCCGAGCGCGTCCAGGGGGGACAGGGGGACCGGCCCGAACACCCCGGAGGCGAAGCGGGCCACGCCGGCGAAGGCCAGCAGGGGCCAGCCGCGGCGCCAGGGAGCTAGGAACTCGCCCGGCAACCGGGCCAGCAGGTACAGGCCGAACACCCCGGTGAGCACGACGCCGACGACCACGGGCTGGCGCCAGGCCACCAGGACCACGGTCAGCACCAGCAGCACCGCGTACTTGACGCCCAGCGGTGCCCGGTGGACCGGGGAGGTGCCGGGCCGGTGGTCGAGCAGGTTCACCGCGCGCGCTCCTTCCGGCCGGCTCCGGGCCGGGTGCGGGCGGCGCGCCGGGCGTGGACGTCCCGGCGGTACCAGGCCACCGCCCCGGGCCCGTCGTCGTCGTGGACGATGCGCCCGTCGGCCACGACCAGGCACCGGTCGGCCCGGGCGGCGAAGTCCAGGTCATGGGTCGTGTACACGAGTTGCCGGCAGCGGCCGGTGCCGGGCAGGGAGAGCAGGAGTTCCTGGACCTCCAGGGTCCAGTCCAGGTCCAGCAGGGTGGTCGGCTCGTCCGCCACCAGCAGCGCGGGGTCGGTGGCCAGCACGGAGGCCAGGGCCAGGCGCTGGCGCTGGCCGCCGGAGAGGTCGTAGATGCTGCGGTGGGACAGCCCGGCCAGGCCGTGCTCGGCCAGCAGCGCCTCGGCGGCCCGTCGCCGCTCGCCCCGGTGGCGGACGGTCCGGCGCAGCGAGAGCTCGACGTCCTCGCCGGCGGTGGGCATGACCAGTTGCACCAGCGGGTCGGTGAACATGAACCCGGCCCGGGACCGCACGGCGTCGACCTGCCCCACGGTGTCCAGCCCGTGCACCGTGACGGTGCCCGCCGTGGGCTGGACCAGCCCGTTGAGCAACCGCACCAGGGTCGACTTGCCCGAGCCGTTCGCCCCGATCACCGCCGTCACCGGTTCGGCCAGGGTCGTCTCCACCGGCCCCAGGATGCGCAGGGTGCCGGGGGTGGCCCCGGCTCCCTGCCCGGGGGCCGGGGCCGCACCGGGCAGGTCCACGACCACCCCGCGCAGCTGGATGACCGGGCCGGGCCCCGCGCTGGGCATCGGGTTCAGAACCGGCGCAGGGCCAGGGCGGGGAAGGCCCGGATGACGGTGGCGGCCACCAAGGTGGCCAGCACGTTCTTGATCACGTCCCCGGGCCAGAACACCATGTCGGCCCCCAGCGCGGTGGCCAGGTCCAGGTCGAGCGCGAGCATCATCCCGGCGATGCCCATCGGGTGGATGAACACGAAGGAGGCCACCATGGCGCACAACCACACCAGGGCCCACCAGCCGAAGCCCATCCGGCCCGTGCCCCGGGCGGCGGCGGCCTGGCCGCGGCGCAGCACCACCGTGGACAGCGCCCCGGCCAGCCCGGCCGCCAACGGGAAGGCCAGCAGGTAGCCGGCCGAGGGCCCGGCCAGCACGCCGATCCCGGCGTTGAACCCGGAGAACACCGGCAGACCGGCCAGCCCGACCACCAGGTAGAGCAGCACGGACAGGAAGCCCAGGCGGGCGCCGAGGATCAGGCCGGTGAGCATCACCGCGAAGGTCTGCAGGGTGATCGGCACCCCGAAACCGCCCACCGGGATCGGCGGGAGCATCGAGCACACCGCGATCAGGGCCGCGAACACCCCGGCCAGGGCCACCTGCGTGGGCACCGCCAACGGCTTGCGCTGCGCGCTCTGGACTGCTTGGCTCATGGTTCAGCTCCTGTACGGACGGTACCGGCGTGGCTCGACGGTAGACTTGACGGGTTCCGCCCGCCTCGGCGGACAGTCTAGGCCGTCCAAGGAGATCTCCCCGTGCTTTCTGTCACAGACCTCGAACTCCGCGTGGGTGCGCGTCTGCTCATGGACGGGGTCACGTTCAAGGTGGATCGCGGGGACAAGGTCGGCCTGGTGGGCCGCAACGGTGCCGGCAAGACCACCCTGACCAAGGTCCTGGCCGGGGGAGGACAGCCCACGGGCGGCCAGGTCACGCGCCGCGGCTCGGTCGGCTACCTGCCGCAGGACCCCAAGGTCGAGGACATGGACCAGACGGCGCGGGACCGGATCCTCTCGGCGCGCTCGCTCGACCAGATCATCCGGCGCATGCGCCAGGCCGAGGACGACATGGCCAACCCGGACGACGCGATCCGTGAGAAGGCGATGCACCGGTACGGCCGGCTCGAGGCGGAGTTCACGACGTCGGGCGGGTACGCCGCCGAGTCCGAGGCCGCCACGATCTGTGCCAACCTCGGCCTGCCGGACCGAATCCTGGACCAGCCCCTGCACACCCTCTCCGGTGGCCAGCGCCGCCGCGTGGAGCTGGCGCGGATCCTGTTCTCGGATGCGGACGTGCTGCTGCTGGACGAGCCGACCAACCACCTGGACCACGACTCGATCGTGTGGCTGCGGGAGTTCCTGAAGTCCTACCCGGGCGGTTTCATCGTCATCAGCCACGACGTGGACCTGATGGAGATGACCGTCAACAAGGTCCTGTACCTGGACGCCAACCGCCAGGTGATCGACCAGTACAACATGGGGTGGAAGAACTACCTGCTGCAGCGCGAGCAGGACCAGGCCCGGCGCAAGCGGGAGTTCTCTAACGCGGAGAAGAAGGCCAGCCACCTGATGGACCAGGCCAACAAGATGCGGGCCAAGGCCACGAAGGCGGTCGCCGCGCAGAACATGATCAAGCGCGCCGAGCGCATGATGCAGGGCCTGGAGGGGGAGCGGGCCGCGGACAAGGTCGCCGCGATCCGTTTCCCGGAACCGGCCAAGTGCGGCAAGACGCCGTTGACGGCGCAGGACCTGTCCAAGTCCTACGGCTCACTGGAGATCTTCGCCGGGGTGGACCTGGCGATCGACCGCGGCTCGCGCGTGGTGATCCTCGGCTTCAACGGCGCCGGCAAGACGACCCTGCTGCGGATGCTGGCGGGCATCGACACCCCGGACACCGGCGAGGTGATCGCCGGCCACGGCCTCAAGCTCGGTTACTACGCCCAGGAACACGAGACGCTGGACACCGGTCGCACCGTCCTGGAGAACATGAAGACGGCGGCCCCGGACCTGGCGGACACCGAGGTGCGCAACATCCTGGGCTCGTTCCTGTTCCAGGGCGATGACGTGGCCAAGCCGGCCGGCGTCCTGTCCGGCGGCGAGAAGACCCGCCTCGCCCTGGCCACCCTCGTGGCCTCCAGCGCGAACGTGCTGCTGCTGGACGAGCCGACGAACAACCTGGACCCGGCCTCGCGCCAGGAGATCCTGAACGCCCTGCGGACCTATGAGGGTGCCGTCGTGCTGGTCACCCACGACGAGGGTGCCGTGGAGGCGCTCGACCCCGAGCGCGTGGTCCTGCTGCCGGACGGCGTGGAGGATCTCTGGAACAGCTCCTACCAGGACCTCATCACGCTGGCCTGACCCGCGTCCGGGCCCGCGCGCTCAGCGTGACTCGGCGGCGTCGAGGAGCGCGTCCTCGGCCTCCTCGTCGGTCGGCCGCCCCCCGCGGCGGCGGGCCGGCCTGGCCTTCGGGGCCCGGTAGGCGGAGAGGTACCCGTCGTCCTCGGTCAGCCCCTGCTCGAGGTCGTCTCGGTCGTTGAGGGCCTTCTGCCGGGCCATGTAGCCCCAGACCACGAAGCTCATCAGCCCGAACATGAACCACTGCAGCGAGTAGGACAGGTGCGGTCCCTCGTCCAGGGGGGGCTTGGGCGGCTGCTGCATGCCCACCGCGGGGGCGGGGGTCTCGTCCGCCAGCTGGCCGTAGGCCGTGTCCGCCACCGGATAGCCGACGCTGTCCGCGAACGCGACCAGGTCGATTGAGGCGAGCTGGCCCTCCGGGGCGTCCCGGCCCAGGTCGGGCTCACCGGGCTTGGCCCGGACCACGACCGTGACCTCGCCCGCGGGCGGGGAGGGGACGACGTCGGGCCGGCCGGGGGTGTCACCGATCGGCAGCCAGCCGCGGTTGACCACGACCACGTCCCCGGTGTCCGCGCGGAAGGGCACGAGGACCTCGTAGCCCGGCTTGCCGGCCAGCGGCCGGTTGCGCACGATCCGGGTGTCCTCCTCGAGGTACTCGCCCTCCATCTCCACGGGGGTCCACTGCTGGTGGCCCTGGAAGTCGGTGAACACCGCGGCGTTCGAGGCCAGCGGGACGGCCGGCTCGTCGTAGTTCTGCAGGACCTTGTTGATCTCGGCCACGGCCTCCATGCGCCGGTCCATCTGCCACTGGCCCAGCAGGGAGCAGGCGACGGCGAAGACGGCGCAGAGGGCCAACCCGCCGAGCCACTGCGGGGAGATGAGGAAGCGGTAGTCGAGCCGGGCACGCCTCGGCGTCTGCGCCACGGGTTCAGTCAAGCGAGAGCACGTCCTTCAGCAGTCCGCGGGACCGCAGGTAGTCGGCGAGCCAGTCCCGGTGCTCCGGGCAGGCCAGCCAGGTCTTGCGCCGCTCGGGCGCGTGGATGCGGGGGTTGTTCCACTCCAGGAGCCAGGCGGCGTCCTGCCGGCACCCCTTCCGCGAGCACTCCGGCCGG
>JAPFFX010000423.1 GCA_026645375.1 Citricoccus sp. WCRC_4
TCTGACGCCGTCGTGCGGGATCGCGAGACGGGCGTGTTCACCGACCCGGCCAAGGTGCACGAGATCGGGCACAACGGCAAGAACTTCACCGTTCCCGGCATCCACCTGTCCGAACCGTCGACGCAGCGCACCCCGGTGATCTTCCAGGCCGGCGGTTCCCCCCGCGGTGTGGCCCTGGCGGCCAAGACCGCCGAGGCCGTCTTCATGAACTCGGCCACCAAGCCGGGACTGAAGAAGCAGATCGATAACTTGCGTGCCAAGGCTGTTGAGTTCGGCCGCGACCCCTCACACATCGCCACCCTGCAGATGATCACCGTCATCAGCGCCGCGACCGACGAGGAGGCCCAGGCCAAGTACCGGGACTATGCCCAGTACGTCGACTACGACGGCGCCATGGCCAGATACAGCGGCTGGACGGGGCTGGACATGTCCCAGTTCGACCCGGATGTGCCCTTCGAGAACGTGCAAACCAATGCCGCCCAGACCATGGTCGATTTCTTCACCAAGATCGATCCGGACAAGCAGTGGACCCCGCGGGACATCGCCGCCTACATCGGCATCGGCGGCACCTCCCCGGTCATTGTTGGCGGTCCGCAGACCGTGGCTGACGAGCTTGAGTCCTGGGTCCGGGAGAGCGGGGTGGACGGGTTCAACCTCGGCCACGCGGTGAAGTTCCGTGACGTGGAGGACTTCGTCACGTATGTGGTGCCGGAGCTGCAGGCCCGTGGGGCCATGCGCGCCGGGCGCCAGGGCGAAGGAACCACCCTGCGCGACAGCATCTTCGGTGCCGGGGATCGGCTGCTGGCCGACCACCCCGGGGCTGCCTACCACCAGACCCTCGCCCCTCAGGCATAGCAAGGAGGCACAACGACATGTCCATCATCGTGAGCCCAGAAACCCACGCCATCGACCCGGCCACCCAGCGCCAGGTGTTCGGGGCACTGCCGACCGGCGTCACCGCCATCACCGGGCTGACCGAAGCCGGCGCCCCGCGCGGCTTCGTGGTCGGCACCTTCCAGTCCCTGTCCCTGGACCCGCCGCTGGTGACGTTCTGCGTGGACAAAGGCTCCAGCACCTGGCCGACGCTGCGCTCTTTGGGCCGGTTCACCGCCAACATCCTGTCCACCAAACAGCTGCCGGTCTGTCGGGCACTCTCTCGCAAGGGAGACGAAAAGTTCCACGGCGTCGAGTACCACGAGAGCCCGCTGGGCACCCCCCGCATCGATGGCGCTACCGCGTGGATCGACTGTGAGGTTCTCTCCGAGGTCGTGGCCGGAGATCACTACATGATCGTCGGCTCCATCGAGGAGTTGATCCTGGGTGAGGGCGAGGCGCTGATGTTCCGCGGCGGGAAGTTCGGCGAGTTCACCCAGTGGCCCGCCCCGGTCCCCACGGCTGCCACCACCGGAAAGGAAGCATGATCATGACCAACATGCTCGAGCGGGTTACCGAGGCCTGGACCAAGGCCTGGGGCGAGGGCGACACTGCCGCCTTCGAGAAGCTGGTGTCCGCTGACTACGTCCGCCATTCCAAGACCGGCGAGGAAGGCCTGGCCGAAGTCGTCCGCCAGATCGAAGCCTCCCACCGAGCCTTCAGCTCCTTCCAGATGAAGGTCCTGCGCGCCATTGAAGATGACAACCTCGTGGCGATCTATTGGGAAAGCACCGGCACGCACACCGGTGAGTTCATGGATGTGCCCCCCACCGGACGGACGGTCACCGTGCGAGGAGCGTCCTTCGTTGACCACTGCGACGGCCTGATCACCGGTGAATCCGTGGTCTGGGACCCGCGCGAGATGCTCTCTTCCATGAGTATTTGGCACCTCGGGGAGCAGCGTTCGCCCCGCCGGAAGGAGTCCACCCATGCCCATTGACATCGCGACCACGGCCGCAAGGATCCTGACCGCCAAGGACACCCGCCAACCGGTGGACGTGCTCATTCCCGCCGAGGCCGAGCCGACCATCGCCGATGCCTTCCGCGTTCAGCAGGAGGTCATCCGGCGCCAGGTGGAGGCCGGGGACCGCGTGGCCGGTTTCAAGCTGGGAAACATCGCCAAGGCCATGCAGACCAAGTTCGGCGTGGACGAGCCGGACTATGGCTACCTACTGGCCAGCCAGTTCTACCCGGAGAATCTGCCGCGCACCGAGGACGAGTTCATCGAGCCCTACATCGAGCTTGAGCCGGCCTTCGTGTTCAAGCAGGACGTGGGCGGCGCTCACGTGACGGCGGCCGACATCATCGCGGCCACCGATTTCGTGATTCCTGCCCTGGAGATCATCGACTCGAGAGTACGGAACTGGAACATCGCCATCTTCGACACCTTGGCCGACAGCGGTTCAAGCGCCGGGGTCCTGTTGGGCGGCCAGCCCCGCCGGCTGAGCGAGGTGAACCTGTCCGACACTCCGGGCCATATTGCCTTCGACGGCGAGGTGGTGGCCGAGGGAAACACCCGAGACATCTACGGCAGTCCCGTTTCAGCCCTGGTGTGGCTGTGCCGGCGGATCGCCGAGTACGGCATCGGGCTCAAAGCCGGTCAGCTGGTCCTGCCAGGCAGTTGCCTGGCCGCGGCCAAGATGGTCCCTGGAACGCGCATCACCGGACGTTTCGAGGGATGGGGCGAGGTCAGCTTCGACTACGTTGCCGCTCAGGTGTAGGAGGACTCCGTGACGGTGCCGCCCACTAGGCTGAGGAGTCCCGACTCGAAAGGCCGTAAGCGACGTGAGCAGCCAGGAAGCGCCCCCGCAAGGCATTGCAACCAACCGCTCCGTCTCGCGGGCCATCTGGATCCTGCGGGCATTGGCAGCATCGGACACCCCCATGACGGTGACCGATGTGGCCAAGAAGATCGACTTGCCCCGGGCCACGGCCTTCCGCATCCTCATGACCCTCGAAGAGGAAGGGGTCGTCGACCGGCAGGACACGCTGTACACCCTGGGGTGGGACCTGGCCCGCATGGCCTTGTCTATGGACCCGGCCTCCGGGCTGGTGCCGCGGATCAAGGACCTGCTGGAGGACTTCGCCGAGGAGATCGGCGAGAC
>JAPFFX010000014.1 GCA_026645375.1 Citricoccus sp. WCRC_4
GGGCGGTGGTCGCCGTCCGGGTCTGCCGGCGCCGGTACGGCGCCGGGATCCAGCACGCGCCGGGCCCACTGCAGGATGGGGCCGGCGATGTCCACGTCCTCGGCGAGCAGGTGTCCGGCGGTCTCGAAGCGGTGCAGGTCGGCCTGGGGAAGCCGCTCGAGCAGGTCGGCGAGGAAACGATCGAGGAAGACCGGGTCCTTCGGGCCCCAGAGGATGAGGGCCGGCTTCTCGAAGGCGGCCAGGTCGCGGGAGACGCGCTGCAGTTCCTCGTGCGAGCCGTGCGCGGGACCCACGGGGATGTCCGCGACGAAACCACCGATGCCACCGCGCCGGTCGGCGGAACGGTAGGGCAGGTGATAGGCGGCCCGGACGCCGGAGCCCAGAGGCGGGTTGCCGAGGGAGGTGGTGACCTTCAGGAACGCATCGGTGGTCACGGTGGACCCGGGCAGCAGTGGCCCGGCCAGTGCTGCCCGCAGGGGAGCGGGGATGGGCTCGGCGGGGTCCCGGTGCACGGCGGTGTTCAGCGTCATGGCACCGTCCACCAGGTCCTGGTTGCGGCCCGCCCAGCCGAGGGAGACCACACCGCCCCAGTCGTGGCCGAGGGTGAGCAGCGCCTGTCCCGAGCGGGCCGCGGCGTCCAGTCCGAGGGTGGTGACGAGGGCGTCGAGGTCGGCGATCCGCCCGCCCAGGGTCCGGTAGCCCGCGTCGTCGCCGAGCGGCGCCGCCCCGGCCGCGGAGGGCCGCGGAAGCCGGTCGTGGGCGAGCCGCTCGGAGAAGCCCATGTCCAGCTGGTCCGGGGCCACGACGCGCCATACCGGTCCGTCCCCGGCCCGGGCCGCGTCGAGGGTCGCCGTGGCCAGGGAACGCCACAGGTAGGACCAGGTGGGATTGCCGTGGACCGCCAGGATGGTCCCGTCCGGAACCAGTCCGGCCTCGGCGAGGACATCACCGGTGTCCAGGACGTGCAGGGTCCGGTCGCCGTCGAAGGTCCGCACGGTGACGAGGCGGCTCCAGGCCGGGTCCCATCCGGGAAGGCCGGCGGGGGCCGCAGGGGCGTGGGTGTCGGGCAGGGCAGCGGGGGAGGCGGGGACCCTCACCAGCTGATCTCCAGCATGGCCGTGTTGAGCCCGGACCCCACTCCCATGCAGAGCACCCGGTCCCCCACGGAGAGGGAGCCGGCCTCGCGGGCGAGCGTGATCGGCAGGGATGCCGGGCCCACGTTGCCCAGTTCGGGGAAGGTCACCGGGAACCGGTCCGGGTCCAGGCCGGCGGCCTCGGTGATGGAGTCGGTGTGCAGGCGCGAGACCTGGTGGGTGACATAGCGGTCCATGCCGGACCAGCCCCAGTCGGCGGGGACCTCGTTCCAGGCGTCCATGACCAGTTCGAGGCCGTCCCTGAGCAGGGCGGTCGAGTCGGTGAACATCCCCTTGTGGTCCCCGACGCAGAGGTCGTGGTGGTCGGTGCCGGCCCGGGTGATGCCGCGCAGGATGCGGTGGCCCTCGGGGTGCAGGTCGGTCCGGCCCACGACGGCGGCGGAGGCGCCGGAGCCCAGGGTCAGCGAGGCGAACTGCTCCATGAAGCTGCCCCGGTCGACCCCGTCCTCCTTGAGGTTCTCCAGGGTGGCCCGCTGGACCTTGCCGGAGTCCTCACCGGCGACGACGACGGCGTAGTCGATCTGCCCGGCGTCGATCAGGGAGGCGGCCAGGACCAGGCCGTTCACGAAGCCGAGGCAGGCATTGGTGATGTCGAAGTTGGTGGCCGAGGTCGGCAGGCCCATCTCGTGGTGGATGCGCACCGCCACCGAGGGCTCGAGCGTCTCCCGGGTCACCGAGGTGTTCACCATCAGCCCGACCTGGTCCGGACGGACTCCGGCCTCCGCCAGGGCGCGCCTCCCGGCCTCGGCCGCACCGTCCTGGAAGTGGCCGGGGTGTTCCCAGGTGCGGCGGGCCTCCACGCCGGCCACCCGCTGCAGCAGCCCTCGCGGCAGGCGCAGGCGCTGGAGCACGTCGGCCAGCTCGTCATCGATCTGGTCGCTCGTCACCGTGACAGGTGCCAGCACTTCCGTCACGGACAGGAGGGAAGCGTTGGAGTGACGGAAGATCGCGTTGCCTTGCACTATGGGCCTGGTCCGTTCGGGGGGTCGGTGGGCTGCTGGGGTCATCGGCGGCGAGGGCCACCGACGTCCCAGCTTATCGAACCACGGGATGGGGTGCGGCGGGAGAGGCCGTTCACATCTGTACCAGGAGCACCACGGGTAGGGCCATCAGCCCCAGGGCCGTGACGATGACGGCCAGCCGGACCGGCAGCGGGAGGGGTGGCACCGGGTCCAGCAGGCGGTAGAACCGCAGGGTCAGGGGGACCGAGCCGTCCTCCTGTACGTTCGGCATCGTCCGGTCCGGCTCGGTGCCGGCCGTCCCCCGGGCGACGCCCTCCGCCTCCCCGGTCAGGACGATGGCGCGCACGAGGTCGTCGCGGTCATGGGACCTCAGGGCCGCGTCGTCGGCGAGCATCTCGGTCAACTCCGCCACCGCACGCCGGGCCGTCGCCGTGGTCGGCAACCACGCCACGGCGCGGTGCCAGGACTCGAAGGCGAGCCGCAACAGGTCGTGGCGCTGGCGCAGGTGGGCCCGCTCATGGGCGACGACGGCGTTCACCTCGCGCTCGGAGAGCTGGTCGATCAGCCCCTGGGAGAGCACGGTGAGCGACCCGTTCAGTCCGGGCAGGCAATACGCCAGGGGGACGTCGTGGGGAAGCACGCGGGTGTGGGCCTGCTCCACCGTGCGTTCGGCGGGAGGCGTGGCGAGCAGCTCGACCATCTGGCGGTGGCGGCGGCGCTGCGTGACCGTGCGCCAGGCCGTGACCGCCAGGGTCAGCACGAGGTGGCCCGCCAGCAGGGCGGCGCCGGTCACGGCCGCGATGCGGGCCGGCATCCAGACGTCCTCCTCGAGCCGGTCGACCCACGTTCCGTCGGACAGTGCGGTCACGAAGGCCGGCAGGGACTCACCGAGGTGGTCGCCGAAGGGGCCCAGTCCCCAGGCCAGGGGCGTGCCGATCAGGGACAGGCCGCCGGCCAGGGCCACGGCCTGCCACAGCACCATGGCGGTCCCCGGCGCGCGCCGGACCCAGCGGGCGCGGTCGAGCAGGACCGGGACCGGCCATGCCAGGGCCACGGCCAGCGCGGCGAGCAGCAGGACGGACACGAGGGAAGTCTAGGGCGCACCGCTCCCCGTCGGGGGTGCGCGTGCCAGGGGCCGGTCAGTCCTCGAGGAGGCGGCGGACGGCGGCGGCCTCGTCCGGGCCGATGCCGCCCAGGAAGCGGGCCAGTACGGCCTGGCGGTCGGGGACGGAGCCCAGGACCTCGTTCAGCAGTCCGACGGTGTGGTCCTCGCGGGAGGACACGGCGCCGTATCGGTGGGGGCGGCGCCCGCCGTCGCGCTGGACCAGGCCCTTCTTCTCCAGGCGGGACAACACGGTGAGCACCGTGGTGACGGCCAGGTCCCCGGCCAGCGTGTCGCGGACCTCGTTGGCCGTATGGGGGCCGGGGCGGTCCCACAGCAGGTCCATCACGGACCGTTCCAGGTCACCCAGCGCCACTGAGGTCTCCTCGTCTCGTCATCGGTTCTTCGCTCCACGCAGCCTCGGTGACGCGTGGTGCCGGGACGGGCGGGCGATCTCCGCCACCCTGTCCCGTCCGGACAGGACATATTCTACAGCACGTAGAAAAGAAGGCTATCCTCGATTTCTACAGGCTGTAGAAGACTTCGGTATCCGGCGGCGCCACGGCATCCCCGCCGGTGTGGCCGGGAAAGGCGCCCCACTTGGATCCCCTGGACATCGCCCGCTGGCAATTCGGCATCACCACCGTCTACCACTTCATGATGGTCCCGCTCACGATCGGCCTGGGACTGGTCGTGGCCACCCTGCAGACCATGTGGCACCGCACGGGCAAGGAGCACTACCTGCGGATGACGAAGTTCTGGGGGAAGCTGTTCCTCATCAACTTCATCATGGGCGTGGCCACCGGCATCGTCCAGGAGTTCCAGTTCGGCATGGCCTGGTCCGAGTACTCCCGGTTCGTGGGGGACGTCTTCGGCGCGCCGCTGGCCATGGAGGCCCTCGTGGCGTTCTTCCTGGAGTCCGTCTTCCTGGGCCTGTGGATCTTCGGCTGGAAGCGCCTGCCGGCGAGGATCCACCTGTCGGCCATCTGGGCGGCCGTCATCGGCTCCGTGTTCTCCGCCTACTTCATCCTGGCGGCGAACTCCTGGATGCAGCACCCGGTCGGCGTCGAGATGGTGGACGGCCGCCCCGTGATGAACGACATCTGGGCGGTGCTGACCAACAACACCCTCCTGGTGCACTTCCCGCACACGATCTTCGGTGCCGTCTCCGTGGCGGGCGCCTTCCTGCTGGGCATCGCCTGGTTCCACCTGTGGAAGCGCCGCGAGCAGGGCATCGACACCGTGCAGCCCGACGGCACGGTCGTCGTCGGCAGCACCGGGTCCCGGGCCCGTGACGAGACCGACTACCGGGTCTGGTGGGGTTCGCTGCGCTGGGGGGCCTGGATCGCGATCGTCGGCTTCCTGGGCACCGCGTTCACCGGCCATGCCCAGGCCCAGCTGATGATCCAGCAGCAGCCGATGAAGATGGCCGCCGCCGAGGCCGCCTGTCACGACGGCACCGGCTTCTCCGTGCTCTCGGTCGCGGACCTGCGCAGCGAGGGCGCCACCAGTTGCGACGACATCGTCGGCGTCTTCGAGATCCCCGGCCTGCTGTCCTTCCTGGCCCACAACGACTTCACCACCGACGTGCCGGGCGTCAACACGCTGATCCCGCAGTACCAGGAGCAGTACGGCACCCACCTGCCGGACGACCCGATCTACGGCGAGCGCGCCGGGATGGAGATCGACTACCTGCCGGTCATGGAGGTCACCTACTGGGGCTTCCGCATCATGATCACCTTCGGCGGGCTGGCCGCCCTGGCCGCGGCCCTCGCGTTGTGGGTGACCCGCCGGGGCACCGTGCCGGCCAGCAGGCCGCTCATGCGACTGGCCGTGTTCGGGATCCTGGCCCCCTTCGGTGCCAACGCCGCCGGATGGATCTTCACCGAGATGGGCCGCCAGCCCTTCGTCGTGGTGCCCAACCCCGACCCCACGGGCATCGACCAGGTCTGGATGTACACCGCGGCCGCGGTCTCGCCGGGGGTCTCCGCCGGGGAGGTGCTGTTCTCGCTCATCGTGCTGAGCCTCGTCTACGCCGTGCTCATGGTGGTCGAGGTCATCCTGCTCACCCGCTACGTCAAGGGCGGGGTGCCGGCCGGGATGCCCGAGCTGACCGCGGACGAGCACGACGGCCCAGACAGCCCCGACGGCCCGTCCCGTGGCGGCGCCCGCCATGCCGACGACGTCCTGGCCTTCGCGTACTGAGAGGTAGACAGACCATGGATTTCCTCCCCGCCTTCTGGTTCGTCCTGATCGCCGTGCTGTGGACCGGGTACCTGATCCTGGACGGCTTCGACCTCGGCATCGGCATGCTCATGAAGGGGTGGGCGCGCAATGAGAGCCAGCGGCGCGTCATGCTCAACACCATCGGCCCCGTCTGGGACGGCAACGAGGTGTGGCTGATCACCGCCGCCGGCGCCATGTTCGCCGCCTTCCCCCACTGGTACGCCTCGCTGCTCGCCGGGCTCTACCTCCCCCTGACCTTCACGCTGCTGTCGCTGATCCTGCGGGCGGTGTCCATCGAGTACCGGGGCAAGTCCCGCACCGCCCGGGCCCGGAACACCTGGGACTGGTGCATGGCCGGTGGCTCCGCCGTCGCCGCCTTCAGCATCGGGCTCATGCTGGCCGTGACCACCACCGGAATGCCCCTGGACGCCAACGGCGACCGGGTCGGCGGACCCTTCGCCTGGCTGTCCTGGGAGGGCATCGCGGGCGGGCTGGCCGCCGTCGGGTTCGCCCTCGCCATGGGCTGGGCCTACCTCGGCCTGAAGACCGACGGGACCCCGCGCGCGGCCGCGCACCACCACCTGACCCGTTACCTGCCGCTGTACCTGCTGCCCTCGGCGGCCTGGGGCGTGCTGGTGGCCCTGCGCCAGCCGGACGCCCTGCCCTGGGTCCTGCTCTCCGTCGCCCTGTTCGCCGGCGTGATCGCCTGGGTGGCGGCCCGCGTCCGGCGCGAGGGCTGGGCCTTCATCGGTCTGGCGGGGTCGATGGTGGCCGGCGCCGCGTCGGTCTTCCAGGCGGTGTTCCCCGTGGTGCTGCCCTCCACGGTCGACCCGGCCCACGACCTCACGGCCTTCAACGCCTCCTCCTCGGACTACACGCTCACCGTCATGTCCTGGGTCGCCGTGGTGATGGTGCCGATCGTGCTGGCCTACTCGGCCTTCGTCTACTGGGTGTTCCGGCGTCGGCTGCATGAGACGCACATCCCCGAGTCGCACGTGGTGACGCCGGTCTGAGACCAGAACTGCCCACCTCGAGATCCGGGCGGCGCGCGCTCGCCGTCCTGGCGCTGCTCGCGGGCGTCAAGGCCGCCGGCTGGATCCTGCTCGCCGTCGCGCTGGCCCGCGGGATCGCCCACCTGGCCGAACTGCTGCCCGCCCCGGTGAGCGGCAATCTCGTGGGACTGCTGTTCCGTCCGGACCCGGCGTCCTACGACCCGGCCGCCTACGGGCTCACCGGGGCCGCCGGATCCGGCGCCTTCGGGGCCACGGTGGCCCTGGGCCTGACCGGCGTGCTCGCGCGGGCCCTGGCGACCTGGGGCCAGCAGGTCTTCTCCCGACGCGCCGCCCTGGGCGCCAAGGAGGAGCTGCGCCACGGACTGGTCCGGCACCGGCTGGCGGCCGCCGGAGCGGAGGCCGAGCGGGCCGGGGAGGACTCCGTGCTGGCCGCGACGGGCCTGGACGGCCTGGACAAGTACTTCACCCAGTACCTGCCGGCCCTGCTCACGGCCGCGGTGATGCCCCTCGTGCTGGGCGTGTGGATCCTCGCCCACGATTGGGTGTCCGCCCTGGTGCTCGTCCTCACCATCCCGCTGATCCCGCTGTTCATGGTCCTGATCGGCCGGTTCACCGAGGACCGGGTCCACCAGGCCGCCGAGGGACTGGACCGGCTCTCCCACCACCTGCTCGAGCTGGCCCGCGGCCTGCCCGTGCTGGTGGGCCTGCGTCGCGCCGGCACCCAGCGCCAGGCGCTGGCCGGGGTGGCCGAGCGGTACCGATCCACCACGATGACCACCCTGAAGACCGCGTTCATGTCCGGGTTCGCCCTCGAGCTGATCAGCACCCTGTCCGTGGCGCTCATCGCCGTGTTCATCGGGGTGCGGCTCGTCTACGGGCAGCTGGACCTCTACACGGGCCTGCTGGTGCTCACGCTCGCCCCGGAGGTGTACCTGCCGTTCCGGGACATCGGCTCCGCGCACCACGCCTCGGAGGACGGGGTGGAGGCGCTGCGCCGTGCCCGGGCCGAGGTGGGCCGGCCGGTGCCGGGCTCGCTGGCGGACCGGGAGGCCCCCGGTGCGGCCGGCGGGGACCGCGTGCGTGTCCGCGGGCTGGCCCTGGCCTACCGCGACCCCGACGGCGGGACGTTCCCGGCCGTCGTCGACGGCCTCGACCTCGACCTCGCCCCGGGGAGGACCACCGTGCTGGGCGGCCCGAGCGGCAGCGGCAAGACCACGGTGCTCTCCGCCCTGGCCGGCGTGCTGCGTTCCGGGGAGGCCCATGCCGCCGGGCTGACCGAGGGACTGACGGGGCGTCCGGTGGCCTGGCTCGGCCAGCACCCGCAGTTCAGCGAGCCCACCGTCGGCGAGGAACTGGCCCTCTACGCGGAGGCGGCGGGGGGCCTGGGGCAGGCCGGCATCCTCGATGCGCTGGCCGCCTGCGGACTGCCCGGTCACGTGCGGCGCCACCCGGACGAGCTGAGCCCGGGGGAGCGGCGGCGACTGGGGATGGCCCGCGTCCTGGTCCGCCTCATGGCCTCCTGCGCGGACCGCCCCTGGCTCGTGGTGCTGGATGAGCCGACCGCCCACCTGGACCCCGTGAATGCCGGCCGGATCCGCCAGGCGGTCACCGACCTGGCCGCGGGCCGGCTGCCCGGCGGGCGCATCGTCCACCCGGCCCGGCCGATGGTCCTCATCGCCTCGCACGACCGGGACCTGCACGCCCGGGCGGACACCGTCCTCGGCGCCGACCGGGCCCGGTCCGCGCCCGGCGCCGGCCCCGCCCTCACCACTCCCGCTCCCACCGCGATCGCCGCCGGCAGCACCGTCGCCACGGACGGGGACCTGGCGACCGCAGGGCGGGACCGGGATGTCCACGGCCCCGCCCGCGCGCCTGCCGTCGGGATCCGGGACCGGCTGCGGGGCCGGTGGCGGCGGTGGGGTCGGTCGCTGGCGAAATCGGGCTTTCCGCCGGAACGATCCGAAAAGCCGTCCCCTTGCTCTGGGGGATAGCGCTCTGCGCCCTGGTCACGCTTGCCGCGGTGGCGATTCAAGCGGTGGAAGAGCGCCTCGTCGGGCATCCGTACCTCGAAGCCATCGTGATCGCCATTCTGCTCGGCACCGCCATTCGCACGGTGTGGGAGCCGGGTCCTCGATGGCGGGCGGGGATCGCCTTCAGCGCCAAGCAATTGCTGGAGATTG
>JAPFFX010000023.1 GCA_026645375.1 Citricoccus sp. WCRC_4
TGGTGTCCCGGCCGTGCCGCAGCCCGTCCTCGATCACCAGCGCCGTGGCCCGGTCCTTGTTGGACGCGGTCGGGCCGCGGGTCTCGTCCTTGACCCACAGGCCTGGGGTGCCCAACGCACCTCGCAGGGCCGGGACCGCAAGCAACGGCGTGCCGCCGACGGGCAACGGGTACCGCACCGGGCTCGCGGCCACGGGCAGCAGCGACCGGTACCGCCACATCGTGAACGATCCCGGTTCCCCGTCCGGGACCAGGGCGGGGCCGTAGTCGTACTGCAGCCACTCGCACCCGGCGGTGCGTACCGAACCGGTCACCCTGCCCATTCCACGTCCGCCTCCCCCGTGCCCGTGCGAACCGCCTCAGCCATATCGGCTCAGCTCAGCGAAGAAGTCCTCGACCACCTGGAGCCGGCCGCTGCCGGCCATCTCGTCATAGACGTACTTGCCCACGGCCAGGTCGAGCACACCCAGGCCGAACGGCGAGAAGACCACCGGTCGGTCGTCCGGCAGCGAGACCGTGCCGGCCATGACATCGGCCAGGGTGCCGGCCACGAAGTCCCGGTGACCGACCATCTGCTCCACGAGATGTGCGGACGTCCCGGCCTTCAGGCAGTGTTCGACGTCGTCCAGGACGTTGGTCGACGCCAGCAGGATCTCCGGTGCCAGGTCCCGCAGGGACACGTGCAGCACCAGCGGGTTGTGCGCGAACCATGAGAGGTCGTGCACGTGCGGCTGGGACGCGATGGTCGCGAACACGACGAGGTCACTGCTGCGGATCAACTGCTCGGGACTGTCGTGCACGCTCACCCGGGCGGCCGTGCCGCTCCGTTCGAGGTAGCCCTTGAATCCCTCCCCGCTCTCGCCCGAGAGGTCGTACACCCCGATCTCGTCGAAGGACCAGCCCGTCGCGTCCAGGAAGGTGTGGATGTACCGGGCGATGAGGCCCACGCCGAAGAACCCGACGCGGCGGGGCCGGCCCCGCCCCCGGCTGAGCCAGTCCGCGGCCGCGGCCGCCGAGGCGGCCGTCCTGGAGGCGCTGATGATCGAGCTCTCCATGCAGGCGAAGGGATAGCCCGTCGCCCGGTCATTGAGGATCAGCACCGCGGAGGCGCGGGGTATCCCGGACTTCACGTTGTCCGGGAAGCTCGACACCCACTTGATGCCGTCGACCCCGACGCTGCCGCCGATCGAGGCGGGCAGGGCGATGATGCGCGAGGTGGGCCGGTCCGGGAAGGTCAGGAAGTACGACGGCGGGTTCACCGAGTCGCCGGCGGCGTGCACCCGGTAGGTCTCCTCGACCAGCTCGACGACCTGCCTCTCCCGGCCCTGGAGCACCTGCTGCACCTGGGCCCCGGGGATGACCGCGAACGGTGGAACGGTCCTCGGTTCCGAGGTCGCGACCGGGGAGACGATGGGGTCCTCCTTCATCGGACGTCCTCCTGGTCAGTGGCCACGAGATCGAACACCCGGCGCGGCTCGGCCATGCCGACGAGGATCTCCCGAGCGCCCTCGTACGCCTCACGGCTGTGGGCCATGCTCACGTTGTCGACCAGCATGAGGTCCCCGGCCTCCCACGGCGTCCGGAGGGTGTGGGCCTCGTAGACCTCGTTCACCAGGGCGATGACGTCCTCGCCGATCGGGTCGCCGTTGCCGAAACGGGTGTTGAACGGCAGGCCGTCCGGACCGTAGACGTCCACCAGGTACTCCCGGATCTCGGGGGCGATCGTCCATTCGTTCAGGAACGCGACCTGGTTGAACCAGCAGCGCTGGCCCGTCACCGGGTGGCGTACCACGGCGGGGCGGCGCTGCCGGGTGCGCAGCTCCCCGTCGGGCTGCCACTCGAACTCGATCGCGTTGGCACGGCAGTAGTCCTCGACGGCGGCGCGGTCGCCGACCCCGAAGGCCTCCTCGTAGGAGGCCCCGACGTCCTCGTTGTAGCTGCGGGCGAGCAACCACCCCTCGTCCTCGAACCGCCGGACGAGGTCCCCGGGAAGGGCGTCCAGCACCGCACGGGCGTCCGCGACGCCGGTCACCCCGCCGGCGCCGGGTGCCTCGAGGCAGGCGAACAGCAGCAGGCCGGGGAACTCGAGCGCGTAGCTCAGTTCGTGGTGCATGCACATGGGCTGGTTGGCCGGCCACTTGAGCGATGAGTACACGCCCTCGGAATGCTGCTGCCGGGCGGCGAAGGCCTCCCGGTCGGGCATGAGACCGCCCGGGACCAACCGGTGGAACACGGCGGCCACCTCGGCTGCGTCGCGGAGGCCGAGCCCGCGGACCATGACGGCACCGTGCTCGTCCACCGCCGCGCGCAGCGCCTCCCGGTGCTGGTCGGCCCACTGGACGGGATCGGGGCCGTCCGCGACGGTGAGCATCGGTGTCCGGCCGGCCTCACGTGCCACGGCGAGCTGTGTTCTGGATGAGGATGAGGGGGATGACATGAGGGTCCTTTCGGGTCACAGGGAGCGGGTGGGAGTGGTCATCCGGTCATGGCCGGGATCATGGGCCAGGGGTGCGGAATGCGTGTCGAGCAGGACCGCCAGGTCGGCCAGGACCGGGGTCCGCATGACCTGCTGGAGTGAGACGGCGCGCTGGAGCAGGACGACGAGCTTCACGGCGGACAAGGAGGTGCCACCCAGGTCGAAGAAGGAGTCCTGCCTGCCGATCCGGTCCGGCGACAGGCCGAGGACCGATCCCCAGGCCTCGGCCAGCCGTTGCTCGGCGGCCGTGAGCTCCTCGGTGGGGGCGCCGGGGTGGGCCCCGGCGTCCTGCGCCATCCCAGCCAGGGTCTTCCGGTCGATCTTGCCGTTGCCGGTCAGTGGCAGGCGCTCCTGCCAGCGGTACGCGGAGGGGACCATGTAGTCCGGGACCCGTGCGGCCATCCGGGTGCGGATCTCCTCGGCCTCGAGTGGGCGATCACCGGAGTAGAACGCCACGAGGAACGCGGACTGGTCGGGCCCCTGGCCGACGACGACGGCGCCGTCGCGGACGCCGGGAACCCCCAGCAGGGCGTTCTCGATCTCGCCGATCTCGATGCGGAAGCCCCGGATCTTGACCTGGTTGTCCCGCCGGCCCAGGAAGTCGAGCTTCCCGTCCGGTCGCCACCGTCCGTAGTCACCGGTCCGGCAGATGCGCTCCCCGTCACGGTGTGGATCGTCACCGAACATCGCGGCGGTCCGCTCCGGGTCATTGACGTACCCTCGTCCCACGCACACGCCGGAGAACACGATCAGTCCCGGGGCGCCGAGGGGTACCGGGGTGCCGAACTCGTCGACCACGTCGACGTGGGTGTTGTTGATCGGCCGGCCGAGGGGGACCCCCGGTCCTGCCGGGGGCCGGTCCATGATCTCGTGCACCGCGTCGTCGGACGTCTCGGTGAGCCCATAGGTGTTGACCACGGGGATGTGGGGGTAGAGGGCGAACCAGCGCTGGACGAGCTCCTTCTTCAGGAAGTCACCGGTGGGGCACACACAGTGCAGGTCGGGCAGCTCGCGTGGGCGCTGCTCGAGGTAGGACACGATCACGTCGAGGTATGACGGCACGACCTGGATGACGCCGGCGTGACCGTCCACGATCGTGTCGACGAACCGCTCCACGTCGAGGATGGCGTCCTGGTCGACGAACAGGGTGCGCCCGCCGACCAGGAGGGCGGCGACGAGCTGCCACACCGAGATGTCGAAGCACTGCGGACCGGTCTGGGGAATCACTTCTCCCTCGCGCACGCCGAGGTCATCGATCTTGGCCAGGATGTGGTTCAGCATCCCGGCGTGCTCGCACATCACGCCCTTCGGCTGCCCGGTGGAGCCGGACGTGAACAGGATGTAGGCGAGTTGATCGGGGGTGACGTCCACCCCGAGGTTGCCCTCGGGGTGGTCCTCGGCGGCGAGGTCGTCGACGAAGAGCTCCGTCACGCCGGGCATGGTGGCCAGGGCCTGGTCGAGCATTGCGGTACTGGCGGGTTCGGTGACGACCAGCGGGGACTCCGCGCGTGCGATGGCCGTGGCCATGCGCTCCGGCGGGAAGTGCGGCTCGAGCGGCAGGTAGGTCAGGCCTGCCTTCCACACGGCCAGGACGGTCACCATCCAGTCCAGGTTCCGCTCCGTCACCACGGTGACGACGGTCTCCCGCTCGAGGCCCCGGGCCAGCAGCGCCCTGCCCAGCCGGTTCGCCCGGGCGTTCAGCTCACGGTAGGTCAGGCGGTCCTGCCCCTGCACCGCGGCGACCGTGTCCGGAGCGGACTCGGCCCGCTGCTCGAGCAACTCGTGCACCCGGAGGTCCGGAAGCTCCCTCCGGGGACCGGCGAGATCCTCCAGCTGGAAGCGCAACTCCCCGGGGGCGAGGAGGCACGCGCGGGCGTGCTCGGCGTCGGGGTCCGCGGCCATCGCCGCCAGGGCCGTCACGTGGTATCCGGCGATGCGGGCGGCGGCGGGCGCGTCGAGCGCATCGGTGCGGTACCGCAGCCGCAACCGGGCACCGCCCGCCGCGTTCGACACCGACAGTTGCAGGACCGTGCTGTCGGCCGGCTCCCCCGGGGCGTCCCGTGGGACGAGGACGGTCTCGAACATCGGCCCGCGCAGATCCAGTTCTCGGCAGATCCCGTCGAGGTCGACGCCGTGCCCGTCGTCCTGCAGGTGCGATCGCAGCTCCCCCTCCAGGCGGCCCACCGCGGTCAGGAGATCGCGCCAGGAGCCCGGTTCGATCGTCAGTCGGCACGGCAGCGGCCCGCCTCCACGCGCGGCGGCATAACCGGTCACGACTTCCCGTTCCCCGGCCAGCGTGGCGAGCACCCTGGCGTGAGCGGTCAGCAGTACCGCGTCCACGGACGTCCCGAGGCCGTCGGCCAGTTGGCGCAGCGACCCCAGCAGGTCCTCGGGGAGGTCCTCGTGGTGCTCGCCGAGCCCGGGACGGGGGTCCAGCGTCCACCGCGGGATCGCGGTGAGTCCACCGCCGGCGAGCATGCCCCGCCAGAAAGCGCGTTCCGTGTCAGTCACCGTGTCCATGTCCTGCTCTCCTGGGTCAGACGGTCTCGGCCACGTCGGCGGCCATGGACAGCCGTGGCCGCCGGCCGGGGTTCGCATCGGTCAGGGCCTCGGCGGGGTTGCCTCCCCACCGCTCGCCGGCGGGGATCTCCTCACCCTTCATCAGGAAGGAGTCGGGGGCGAGGGACGCACCGTCACCCAGCCGCGCGCTGTACAGGATCATCGCGGACACCCCCACGGAGCAGCCGGAGCCAATCGTGATGGCATCGGACTTGAAGGCGTAGTCCTCCTGTGAATGGCACTGGACCCATGCGCCGGTGTTGAGGGCGACGTCGTCACCGAGGCTGACGAGGTTCTTCTCGGCGATCTGGGCACCGTCGTCGAAGAGCCGCCGGCCCACGCGCACACCGAGCATCCGCAGGATCGCGCCCTTGAACGGGGTGCCGTTGAACATCGGGCTGATTTCCGCCTCGAGTTTGTAGAAGCGTTCGGTACGCCAGAAGTCGATGTCGTAGATCGAGCAGTACTTCGGCTTCAGGGGCTTGAACCCGGTCGAGGCGCGTTCGACCAGGGCGCGGTAGAACAGGCCGAACACGAGGGTGAGGACCGTGGTCAGCATGAGCGAGACCTCACCGATCAGGAAGTAGAGGTCCACCGCGAAGAAGCCGAGCAGGGTGGCCACGAAGACGTAGAACCAGCGCGCCAGCAGGAACAGCCCGATGGTCACGAGGTTGTGCCGGTTCTTGGCGGCGAGCCGGCGGGGAAGCTCCTCGTCATGGGCCATGCGGATGAATGCGCTGTCCCGCTGGACCGTGCGCGGGATCTCGAAGGCCGGTGAGCCCAGGAGCCCGACCCCCTCGCGGACCGGTCCGTCGATCGGGACCAGCGCCTTCGTGGCGATGAGGCAGTCCGGGCCCGTCGTGGACTGCGGCGGGTAGAGGATCTCATTGCCGAAGAAGCTGTTGGCCGCGATCGAGTTGCGCGAGACGCTGAACGAGGAACTGGAGTAGTTGGCGTTGACGATCGAGATGCCACTGGCGACCACCGTTCCGCTCCCGACGGAGACCAGGTACGGGTTGTCGTGCTTGATGTCGGTGCCGAAGTTGGATCCGGTCTGCACCACCGGGGACAGCGTGTACCCCAGGCGCTGCAGGTAGTGGACGATGTACGAACTGTCTCCGAAGAGGTCGTGGAAGAACCGTCGATTGGTCAGCCCCTCGATCGCCCGATGGCAGGCGAAATGGAACCCGTACAACCGGTAGGTGCGGTCCGGGGTCAGTGCCAGGTTGAGCAGCCGTGGCACGGTCATGGTGAGGACCATGCCGACGAGGATGGTCCCGAAGAACAGGATGACGGAGGTCAGCAGCACGTAACCGTAGAACGACGCACTCGTGAAGGACACCACCGGCGACCAGAGCATGTTCGAGAGCCAGGGGATCACGTCGAGGACCAGGGCCAGCCCGCCGAACCCCACCGGCAGCGTCACGCCGAACAGGAGCAGCAGTTGGCAGAAGACGTACCCGGCCCTCCTCAGGGAGCCGCAGTCGATCGCCGCGACGGCGCGGTAGTCCGACTCCGTCCGCTCACCCGGTGATCCGTGCCAGTGCTCGCCGGCGGGGACGGCCTGGCCCTCGTGGAGGGACGAGGCGTGGCCCAGTTGGGCGCCGTCGCCCAGCGAGGTGCCGATGTCCAGCACCACCTTCTCACCGATGAAGACGTTCTTGCCGATGGTCACCGGACCCGTCTGGATCACGCCGCTGATGGCGCGGTATCCAGTCAGGAAGGTGTCCTTGTCGATGACGGTGTGCTCACCGATCGTGAGCATGTCGGTGCAGACGGGCACGCGTCCGGTGAGGACGATCGCCCCCCTCCCGACCTTGGCTCCCAGGGCCCGCAGGTAGAACAGGTACAGCGGCGAGCCGGCGAAGAGCGCCAGCGGGTTGGCGACCACCACGGTCTTGACGAACCAGAACCGCACGTAGTCCAGGCTCCAGATGCGGATGTCCCGGGGCTTCCATCGGCCGATGAGGAGCCACTTGACCAGGATGGGCAGCGTGCACATGACCACGAAGGTGACCGCACCGAAGCCGGCGCCCCGCAGGTAGTGCTCGAGCAGGCCCTCCCCTTCCCAGACCCAGA
>JAPFFX010000031.1 GCA_026645375.1 Citricoccus sp. WCRC_4
GCCCCGTGTGCGGTGTCCGGCCGCCGGTGCTGAAGGCGAGGCCCACGCCGGCCAGGAGCGCGAACAGGGCGGCGGACCGCCCCGCGAAGAGCGTCCACTGCGCCGTGGGCTCGAAGGTCTCCGGGTCCCAGGCGGGCAGGATGTGGATCGCGACCATCCCGATGAGGGCGATGCCGCGGGCGGCGTCGATCCCCACCAGGCGGCGTCTGCCGGTGCTCGCAGCACCCGCCGTCGCGGTGCCCGTAGCCCCGGCCCCAGCCGCTGCGGCGATCGCAGCTCCGGCCCCGGCAGCTCCGGCACCCGCTGCTGCAGTCCCCGCCGCTCCGGCACCCGGAGCTTCAGCCCCCGCGGCTCCAGCGGCCGGGGCATCGGGTTCCCTCGCGGGTGTCCCGTTCCGGTCGGAACTGCCGGACGCGCGTGGATCGGCCTGCGGCCCCGGAAGGGTCCGGGGCAGGCGGCCCTCGGCTTCGGTCATGGCAATTAGTCCCCCGTTTGGTGTCCCGGCGATCCCCGTCGGGCGGTCCGGGCCTCAGTGCCCGGTTCGGCTTCAGCACTCGGGACCGCTCACCTGATGGCGCCATCCGAATGCTGTCGTTCTCCTGTGGGCGCCGTCGGGGCCGGGGACAATATCCGCCGGAATCAGTTCCTCGGCCTGGCCGAGGACGCCCCCACCCGCTGCGGTCGGCCGATGGCGTCCCGCACGCGCCGGAGCAAGTCTACTCCGGTGGCCGGTTGGGCCCTCTCCGGGGCGGCCGGCGCGGGGCCCAGGCCCCGCCCAACCTGGCCCGGCCAGGCCCGCTTCGGCCGGGTCTGACCTGTCCTGGCCAGACCAGGCCAGGCCAGGCGATCATGTGTTCCGCGGTCGAGGCCCACGGCGGCACAGTGGTGGTGCAGTCCCGGCCGCACGGAGTTCACCGTCCGGCTCCCCCCGGACGAGGACCGACGGCGGCGCGGGCGGCACCGGCGACGCGGCCCATCACGCGCTCCAGCGGGCCGCGTCCGTAGGCACGCTGCCAGCACACCGCGAACAGCCCCCCGATCAGCACGTGGACGAGGAACCACAGCAGGGGCACCTCGAAGTGCAGCGTCGCCCCCAGGCCCAGGATGTGCGCCGTGTAGAGGGTCAGGGTCATCGAGCCCATGGCGCCCAGCCACAGCAGCCAGGCCCCGCCCCTGCGTGTCACCAGGAGGAACAGGCCCAGCACGGCCGCGGCGGCGCCCAGGTCCTGCAGGACGGCCACCGGAGTGTTGGTGTGCGGGCCGGGAACGAGCAGCCACCACCACGACGTGCTCGGCAGAACCGGGTCGGGGCCCCAGACGACGACGTCCTCGACCCGCTGCCCGCCCGTCCAGGCCGTGGCGGCGACCAGCTGCTCGTAGCCTCCCGCCTGGAGGACCAGGACCCAGTAGATCAGCCAGGCACCGGCCGCCAGCGCGGCCCCGCCCAGGAGTAGCCCGCCCTGGACGCGCAGGGCGCGCAGGTCCAGCCGGCCGATCCCCAGCCCGGCGAGGAGGTAGGCGAGGTAGGCGACCGCCGGATACGTGCCGGTGAACAGCAGCTGGGCGAGGACGGTCCCCGGCTCGGCGAGCACGTCGGCGAACGCCGGGTTGTAGGTCCCCGGCTCCGGCAGGACGTCCCGCAGCGCGTACACGAGCACAGGACCGGCCACGGCGACCGCACCGGCCAGGAGCAGCAGCGGACGCGCGCCCAGGTGCAGGAAGGGCAGTGCGAGCAGGAAGAACATCCCGTAGTAGGGAAGGATGTTGTAGGCGGGCGGGTCCTCGGGCAGCACCTGGTTGACGAGCAGGCCCAGCACGGCGATCAGCACGGCCCGCACGAGCAGGCCGGCCCGGTCGCCGGTCGCGGCCCGGCCCCGGCGGGGCACGCGCCCACCGGAGAGAAACGCCAGGCCCACCCCGGCCAGGAACGCGAACAGGGCGGCCGCGGCTCCCGCGAACAGCGTCCACTGGAGCGTGGGCGCGTAGGTCTCGGGGTCCCAGGCGGGCAGGATGTGGACCGAGATCATGCCGATGAGGGCCAGACCCCGGGCGGCGTCGACCGCCACCAGCCTCCGCCGTCCGGCGGGCCGGGCCTCCGGGCCCACCCCCGGTGGTCGTGCGTCGGAGGCAGGGCGGCGGGCGGCGACCATCGGAACGGTTTCCTTCTCTCAGCGGCACCGGCGGGTTCCGCCGGTCGACGTGGACCCGCGGGCCCACGTCGTCCTCCAGCTCACCACCCCGGATTGTGCCCGGGGTGTGACTTTCCTGTGCTCCGGCTGTCCGGCGGCGCACGGCACGGCACGGCACGGCACGGCACGGCACGGACCACCCTACCGCCGCAGGGTCTTCTCCGCCCCGCTCACCAGCAGCACCGCGCAGGTGAACCAGATGGCCCCGGCGGGACCCAGGGGTGCGGCGACCAGGCCGGCGAGCAGGGGCATGACCACCTGCCCCGCCCGGGCGCCCATGAGCGGGACGGTACCGGCCGAGGGAGCACCCGTCCCCTGTGAACGGCTGAACTCAGTACAGTCCGTTCAGGGCGAAGTGTTTGAGGTGGCACCTGATCCGGTCCGCGAACTGGGCGGCATTCGCGTCCTCCAGCGCGAGGGGCAGGTCGGGTACCGACCCAGGACGCTTCGCGCGCCAATATTCCAGTTGCTCGCTGAGGACCTTCTGGACCGCGGAAGGGCTGCTGTCATCGACAAGGCACAGGAAGTCGTCCGGAGTCCACACTTCATAGTCGAGGTCGTCGGGATCCTCGGAGAAGTCCTTGACGTTCGCCGACACCACGATGTCGACGCCCGCGGCCAGGGCCGCCGCGTGGACGTGAGCGTCGTTCTTGTCCTTCACAGCCGACGTCTGCGGGTCGACGGCGTATCCGGTGACCATCGCACTGGGGAAAGCCGCCTCCAGGCGACGACGCATCCCACCGACCGATTGATCACTCAGGTGCGGATTTTTCCGCCGGTAGTTGTACATCCACTCGGACAGAATGTCCTCGCTCCACCTGATCCGGAACATGTTGTCTGCGCACCGGAGCGCGGAGAGACAGATCCAGTCCCGCAGTGCCCTCGAGTAGAGGACGTTGGCATCGAGGAGCACAACTGTGGGCCCTGGGCTCATCTCCACAGGATAGAAGCCCAGGGCCCACGATCAGCTCATTTCACGGCGCGCGCCACTCAGTCGTCGACGCCGAGCTCTGCTTCCATGTCCAAGAGCTCGCGGAACGCCGCCTTGCGCTCGGCGAGTCGGCGCTTCTTGTGATCCATGACGTCTGCACTGCGGAGACGAGTGTGGCTGCCCACCTTGTGGGACGGGATCTCGCCCGACCGCACGAGCTTCATCAGCGTGGGCCGGGACATGTCCAGCATCCTGGCGGCGACGGTGGTGGTCACATCCTCCGGGACAGTGGTCAGGCTGACCGACCCACCCTCCGCCACGACCTCGATCATCTCGCGGAGCAGATGTGCGAGCTGTGGCGGCACGGTCAGCGTCTCGTGACCGTCCACCTCGACCTTGACCTCGGTCGACCGGGGCTCCGCGTCCGTCAGCTCATCGCTCAGCCGCCGTGCCTGGCGCACCTGCTGCTGCGTGGCGTTCAGCATCCTCGTGTCCGAGAGCACCCCTGTTGCGCTCATGGCGTTTCACCTCCGAGTGCTCAGTATGCCTCGCCGCGACCTTAAGTGCAATAAGTGAAAAGGTCTTCGCTTGCTACAGATAGTGGACCACCCTACCGCCGCAGGGTCTTCTCCGCCCCGCTCGCCAGCAGGACCGCGCAGGTGAACCAGATGGCCCCGGCCGGGCCGAGGGGTGCGGCGACCAGGCCGGCGAGCAGGGGCATGACCACCTGCCCCGCCCGGTTGCCCACGAGCCGGACGGCCAGCGCGGGCCCCCGCCACCCGTCGGGCACGGAGGTGGACACCA
>JAPFFX010000055.1 GCA_026645375.1 Citricoccus sp. WCRC_4
TCGCTGAGCATGCTCAGCGGGGGCGGGACCACCACGGAGCGTGATCGCCCTCCAGTGGCTGAGGCTTGGGGTGGATCCCCGCCCCGACGGGGGCCGGCGTCGGGTCTACTCCGTATCGAGGCCGTTCATGGCCCGGAGGGGTCATCGGGTACTCGTTGGGCCAGCAGCGGCCCGGGGCGACCGACGTCTGGACGGCCCAGGCCGCTCCGGGGAACACTCAGGCCAGAGCGGGTGGACCGAGGCGCCCCGCAGGCTCTTGGCACCTGCTCGGCCTCAAACTCGACCCTCTGGCCTTCCTGCAGTGGCGATGATCGAGGCCCCGGGGTTCAGGTGTGGCAAGGCCGCCTTGACCAGGGAGAAGTAGTGGCCCATGTTGAGGCGGAAGGTGTGGTCGAACTCCTCGTCGGTGATGTCCTCGCGGTTCTCGTGGACCGACTGGTGGGCGGCATTGGGCACCAGCACCAGCACCGCGCGGCGGCCGGCCAGCTTGCCCGAGCCCAGGTAGCTCCTCTCCCCGCAGTCGGGCACCGGCGTCATCTCGGACTGAACGCCCGGCGCCTCCTGCTGGTGTGCGGGAATCTCTGGCTGGTGTCCATGGGGCCTGATGCACTCTCCTTCGATGAGATGCCTGTGCCGGCCGGGTTCCTGCTCTTCCGCGGAAAGCGTTCAGACCGGGACGGGACTTTGTGGTCGGCGCGCCGGCGTGCTTACGGTGGGCTCAGGCTCGACCCGAGCTGTTCGCCGACGACAGGGGGACCCCATGGCCCGGAAGAACATCTTCGTCCTTGGACTGACCGAGGTCCAGAGGCGCGAACTCGAAACGGTGCAGGGCGCAGAAGAGTTCGCCTTCCACGATCTCCTCGACTACGAGCGCCTGGTGGCCACCGCCGAGATCGACTTCAATGAGCTGCTCGATGCGGCCCGCGCGGAACTGGCCGCCTTCGACGGCAGCGTCGACGCGGTGATTGCCCACTGGGACTTCCCGGCCAGCCTGATGGCACCCATCCTGGCCGCCGAGCACGGCCTGCCGGCGCCGTCGCTGGAGAGCCTGCTGAAGTCCGAGCACAAGTACTGGAGCAGGCTGGAGCAGCGCGCCAGCATCCCGGAGTGCGTTCCGGGGTTCGCCGCGTTCGACCCCTTCGACGACGACGCTCTCGCCTCGATCGACCTCGAGTTCCCGTTCTGGGTGAAGCCGGTCAAGGCCCATTCCTCGAACCTGGGGTTCAAGGTCGAGGACCGCGCGGACTTCGACCACGCCATCGCCGAGATCCGGGCGAACATCGAGGACATCGGCGATGCCTTCAACGAGGTGCTGGCGCGCGTGGACCTGCCGCCGCAGATGCGCCAGTGGAACGGGAACACCTGCCTGGCCGAGCAGTTCGTCCAGGGCATCCAGGCCGCCCCCGAGGGCACCATGTTCCAGGGCCGGTTCAACGTGCACGGTGCCTTCGACATGCATAAGGACGAGCACGGGACCAGCTTCGACCGGCTCGACTACCCGGCGGCCTCCGTGCCCGGGCACGTGCAGCAGAGGATGGCCGAACTCGCCGAGCGCTACCTGCGCCGCGTCGGATTCGACAACGGCTGCTTCAACGCCGAGTTCATGTGGGATCCGGAGGCCGACCAGTTGTGGCTCATCGAGGTCAACACGCGCATTTCCCAGTCCCACAGCGAGCTGTTCGTGCTGGTCGACGGCGCCTCGAACCACGAGGTCGCGATCGACATCGCCCTGGGCCGGGAACCACGGATGCCCCACCGCCAGGGACGGTTCGCGCTGGCCGCCCAGTGCATGATCTTCCACGACGAGGACGCGATCGTGACCCGGGTGCCGACGGACCAGGACAAACAGGCCCTCCGCGAGCAGCACCCCGGGACCGTGCTGACCACGGTGGTCCAGCCCGGTGACCGGCTCTCCGAGCTGCCGGCCCAGGACAGCTACCGGTACGTCGTCGCCAAGGCCTACATCGGCGCCGACAGCCGCGAGGAGCTGCTGGAGCGCTACGCCGACATCCAGGCCCAGACACCCTTTGAGTTCGATCCGGTCGAGGAGGTCCGCGCATGACCGTCGTCACCGACTTCCCCCACGAGATCCGCGTCATCGAGAACGTCTTCATCCCGATGCGGGACGGCGCCCGGCTCGCCGCCCGGCTGTGGCTGCCCGTGGACGCCGAGCAGCATCCGGTCCCGGCCGTCCTGGAGTACATCCCCTACCGGAAGCGGGACAGCAGCCGCGGACGCGACCAGCTCAACCATCCCTACCTGGCCGGGCACGGTTACGCGTGCATCCGCGTGGACTTGCGTGGCAGCGGTGACTCGGACGGAGTCATGGTGGATGAGTACCGTCCCGCCGAGCATGAGGACGCCGAGGACGTGATCTCGTGGCTCAGCGAGCAGCCCTGGTGCGACGGCAACGTGGGGATGATGGGCATCTCCTGGGGCGGGTTCAACAGCCTCCAGCTGGCCGCCCGCCGTCCACCGGCGCTCAAGGCCATCATCAGCGCCTCCGCCACGGACGACCTCTACGTCGACAACATGCACTACATGGGCGGGGCCCTGCTGGCGGACAACCTCTCCGAAGCCACCGTCATGTTCGCCTTCAACAGCCTCCCGCCGGACCCGGAGATCGTCGGCGACCGGTGGCGGCAGATGTGGCATGAGCGGTTGGCCGGCAGCGGGCTCTGGCTGGAGACCTGGCTGGAGCACCAACGCCGGGATGACTACTGGAAACCGGCCTCCGTCTGCGAGGACTACAGCCAGGTGCAGTGCCCGGTCATGGCCGTGGGCGGCTGGGCGGACGGCTACACCAACGCCATCTTCCGGCTCATGGAGAACCTGGAGGTTCCACGCAAGGCGCTCATCGGCCCCTGGGGCCACAAGTACCCCCACCTGGGAGTGCCGGGCCCGGCCATCGGGTTCCTGCAGGAGGTCGTCCGGTGGTGGGACCACTGGCTCAAGGGCAAGGACTCCGGGATGATGGACGAGCCGATGGTGCGCGTCTGGATGCAGGACAGCGTCGCCCCCTCGGCCTCCTACGAGGACCGGCCCGGCAGGTGGGTGGCCGAGGAGCAGTGGCCCTCGCCGCGGATCCAGGAGCGCTCCTACGTGCTGACCGGCCACCACCTGGAGGAGGGGCCGGCCCGGGAACCGGAACGCGACGTCCCGCTGCAGTCACCGCTGAGCGTGGGCATGTTCGCCGGCAAGTGGGCCTCGTACGCCGCGGTCCCCGACCTGCCGTTCGACCAGCGGGAGGAGGACGGCGGGGCGCTGTTCTACGAGTCCGCACCCCTGCAGGAGGACCTGGAGATCTTCGGGCTGCCGGAGTGCCGGTTCGAGGTCTCCGCGGACAAGCCCGTGGCCATGCTCGCCGTCCGGCTCTCCGACGTCGGTCCCAGCGGCGAGGCGACCCGGGTGACCTACGGGATCCTGAACCTCACGCACCGGGACGGCAGCGGGAATCCGCAGCCCCTGGAACCGGGGCGGAAATACCGGGTCTCCATCCCGCTCAACGGCATCGCCCAGTCCTTCCCGGCCGGGCACCGCCTGCGGCTTTCTGTCTCCACCTCCTACTGGCCCCTGGCCTGGCCCTCGCCCGAGGCGGCCACCGTCACCCTGACCACCGGCAGCAGCCAGCTGCTCCTGCCGGTGCGCCCGCCACGGGACGAGGACGCGCAACTGCGCGCCTTCGGGGAGCCGGAAACCGCCGAGCCCCTGGAGGTGACCGAGACGGACCCCGGCGAACACCACTGGCGGGTCAGTCGGGACTTGGCGACGAACGTGTCCGTGCTGGAGATCGCCAACGACCAGGGCGCCTTCGTCATCGAGGAAACCGGCAGCCACATCCGCCGGGCCACGCACGAGTGGTACAGCTTCCGCTGGAACGACGTGAACTCCGTGCGCGGCGAGACCCGGACCCTGCGCCAGATCCGCCGCGGTGACTGGGGCGCCGAGGTCTCCACCCGCACGGTGCTGACTTCCACGCCCACCGAGTTCCAGATCGACGCGCAACTGGACGCCTACGAACTGGACGACCAGCGCGGCAATCCACGGGTCTACTCGCAGAACTGGCACCGGGCCATACCCCGCGACCTCGTCTAGGGAAAGCTGTGTTGCCCACGAGCCCACCGGCGACACGCGTCAGCTGAAGCCCACTCGACCAAGGGCGCGCCCCGGACCGACCGGTCAGATGCGCGGGCGGCGCTGGTGGTCGGCGACATAGGCGCCGACCACCGCGTCGAGGCCCCTTGACGTCGATAGAATGGCCCATCACCAGTGAGGGTGTGGCCGATGCCGCTGACGTCGGGTCAAGCCCCTCGTAGTGGTGTAACGGCTGATTCCTTCGTTGGGGTTTTCAGGGATCAGCGCCGACTCCGCTCTCTTCCTGCACTCGAGCAGCCAGTCCGGGAAGTAGGTGTCGGCACGCAGCTCCGGGATGGCCACGTCCATGGGGACTCCATTCGAGGGTGCCGTGAGAGGTTCACTCGAAGGATCACACGGTGGCCGCGTCCACGTCTGAGACGACGTGCCGAATCACCGGGCGCTGCACCACTATGTGGGACTCAACTGCCCACCACCGTTCGGCGGTGATGACAGCATCAAGTCGTGGCTCCGACACGGCCAACTCTGCGGAGTACCCGAATGACCCGTTCCCACCGGCATTCATTCCCAGTGCCAGCAGGACGAGCACGAGGGCGACAGCGGCGGCGATCAATCTGCGCGCGGGCAGGGAGATCCTTCTGCCCGGATGGCCGTCCCGCTCCCTGGCCCGATGCCGTACAGAAATATCCCTCGCCAGGCGCCGACCAGTGAAGAAGCGAATAATGCGTCTTCTCATCAGTTGGTGCACCGGATGCATCCTCCGCATTCCGTGAGGTGCCCTGGGGGTTTGATCCCCTGGCTAGCGGTCGATCGCCGTATTCCTCCCAAGTGTCGGCGAGGTCCGAGGAGAAAAGTGGCGATCCGACCTGTATGATTGTGAGCAGCGTCACACGAAGCGGAGTGACGACGGATGCGGCATCCTCTCTCGCCGGTTCGTAGTGGACGATCAATCAGGGCAGGAGTCAGACGGATGGACAGTTTCGCCTCAACCGACCCGCTGCATGAGGTCACCGTGTACGACGTCAGGGGAAACGCGATCGGCACCGTGGCGGAGATCTTCGGTGACGCCCCCCACGAATCCGCCTCCGCGGTCGCGCAGGCCGGTGGCGCCATCCCTGAGTAGATTCCAGGGGTACGAGGGGAGGTTGGGGATAGTCGGCCCTGTCCACTCGCGCCGTGTCGGACTTATGCTGTCGCCACCCCTCAGCGCCGAGCCGCAGCCGTGATCCCGGCTCCGTGGTTGCACGCCTCATGAGACACCGGAATCGTTCCCCACTCTCCCGAGGACCCATCATGAAGACCCTGTCGCGTACCTGCATGGTGGCCGGATGCACCGCCGTGCTCACCGCCCTGGCCGGTGTCACCGCCGCGCACGCTGCCAGCGTCACCGTCCCGGAGACGGGCACGCTCCTGGTCGACGGCGCCGGCGTCAGCCTCTCGGTCACCCTCGATTGCGATGCCGGCCGGACCGCTGATCTCATCGTCGATGTCGTGCAGAAGGTGGACGGCGCCCATGTGGCCACCGGCAGTGCTCTCTCCGACACCGTGACCTGCGCCGCGGGCCAGGAGGCCGTGGACGTGGCCCTACTGGCCGCCGGCGACTTCGCCTTCACCGCAGGCGACGCAGCGGTCCAGATCATCCTGTTCACCTGTGACACCGTCACCTGTGAGGCCACCACGGTGACCGGCCAGGCACGGCTCGAGAACACCTGAGACCTTTGGTCGCGCGTGGGGGCAGGGCCGGTCCCCGCGTCCCTCGATCAGTGGACGGCCGAGGCAGTCGTCAGCGCCTCCACCGCCGCATCCGCCCAGGGGCGGGCGAGGTCGGCCGCGAGATCGCGCCCGGCGGCGTCGTGCCGTCCGTACTGCCCGACGCGTTCCGCGCCGCAGTCCCGCAGGGCCTCGTCGAGGATCTCTGAACCGCGCGAATAGGTGGCGTGGTAGGACCGGTCCCCGAGGCCGAACACGGCGTAACGCAGCCCGGTCAGGTCGGGCCGGGCCGCCCGCAGGCCGGCGTGGAAGGCCCGGGCGGAGGTGGGCAGTTCGCCGTCGCCGTAGGTCGAGCAGACCAGCAGGTGCGGCCGGGCCGTGTCCAGCGTGGCGGGATCGGCCGGGTCCGCCCCGGCCAGGTCGACGACCTCCACCGCGTACCGGTCGGCCAGGTGCCCGGCCAGTTCCTCCGCGACCAGCTCGGCATTGCCGGACTCGGTGGCGAACAGGATGGTCAGCGGCGGCAGGTCGGCTCGGCCGGTCGCGGCCCCTGCACCGAGTCCGGTCCCGGTCACGTGGGCTCCGGCGCCGGTCCCGACGCCGGCCGGTCCCGCGAGCGCTCTGG
>JAPFFX010000136.1 GCA_026645375.1 Citricoccus sp. WCRC_4
ACCTTCAGCGGCGGCCGGCCTGTCCCGCGACCGCCCGCGGGTGCCGGACCGGCGGTCCCACCCGACCGGTCGTCGTCGGGGGCGGCCCGGAGGGCCAGCAGGTTCGCCGCCGCCGGCGGGACCAGCGTGGTCTTGCCGGTACCGGGCGGGGCCTGGACCACGGCCACGCGCTCGTCGGCCAGCACCCGGAGCAGCCCGGGCAGCGACTGGGCGAAGACGAGACCGGCGCCCAGGGTCTCGAGGTCGAAGGGCACGGGTCCGGGGGCGGCGGTCATCCGTCCATTCTCGCGCGCCGGCGGGGCGGATCAGGGGGTCGGGGTGCCGCCGTTGGCGTTGAGGGTCTCCCCGTTGACGTAGCTGGATTCGGCGGAGGCCAGGAACACGTAGGCCGGGGCCATCTCCACGGGCTGTCCGGCGCGGCCCAGCGGGGTGTTGTGGCCGAACACCGGCAGCTTGTCCTTCGGCTGCCCGGCGCTGACCTGCAGGACCGTCCACACGGGACCGGGCGCCACCGCGTTCACGCGGATGCCCCGCTCGCCGAGCTGCTGCGCCAGGCCCTTGGTGAAGTTGTTGATGGCCGCCTTGGTGGACGCGTAGTCGAGCAGCATCGGGTTCGGCTCGTAGGCCTGGACCGACGTGGTGTTGATGATCGTGGATCCCGGCCCCATGTGGCGCAGGGCCGCCCGGGAGAGGGTGAACATCGACTTGATGTTGATCTGGAAGGTCTGGTCCACCTGCTCGTCGGTGAGTTCCTCGAGGGACTCGCTGACCAACTGCTTGCCGGCGTTGTTGACCAGGATGTCCAGCCCGCCGAGCTTCTCGGCCGCGGCGTCCACCAGGCCGTTCCGGTAGTCGGCGTCCATCAGGTCGCCGGGCAGGGCGACGGCGGTGCGGCCGGCCTCCTCGACGGCCTGCACCACGCGCCGGGCGTCCTCCTCCTCGGCCGGCAGGTAGGCGATCGCCACGTCCGCGCCCTCACGCGCGAAGGCCACGGCGACGGCGGCGCCGATGCCCGAGTCGCCGCCGGTCACCAGGGCCTTGCGGCCCGTCAGCCGGCCCAGGCCGCGGTAGCTCTGCAGCCCGATGTCCGGTACCGGTTCGGTCCTCACGTCCAGCCCCGGTTCGGGCTGGTGCTGCTCGGGCGGGGAGACCTTCGGGAACTTCGTGGTGGGGTCACCGTCGGCCAACTGGTCCCGCGCGTCAGTGGCGTGGTCGGCGGCGCTGCTGTTCTTCTCGGTATCGGTCATGCGTTCGACCCTAGGGACGCCCCGGAGGGCCTGACAAGTCATGGCACCATGGTGGCCATGACCACTGCCGACGCCGCGTCCCCGCTCTCCCCGGCCCCGGCAGGGCACGCCGGGCCGGACCGGGTACTCATCCTCCCGCCCACCGACCAGCGCGTCGGGACCCCGTACGCCGACGCCCATGAGGGCCCCACCCGCGCCGCGCGCGGCGCCGGGGGCTCGGTCGTGGCGAACAACGCCCGGGAGCCCGGCGGCGACGGCTCGGCCACCGCGCTCGTGCTGGTCCGCCCCATCCCGGTCGAGCAGGTCGAGGCGGCGCTGGCCGCCAACCCGGGCGTCAGCTGGGTCCAGTTGCCCTTCGCCGGGATCGAGCCCTACGTGCCCCTGATCCGTTCCCGGTCCGGCATCACCTGGACCTCGGCCAAGGGCACCTACGCCCCGCCGGTCGCCGAGCACGCCCTGATGCTCACGCTGGCCCTGCTGCGGGACCTGCCCGCCCGGATCCGCGCCACCAGCTGGGGCACGGCCGGTGGCAGGACGCTGGAGGGCATGGACTGCGTGATCGTCGGCGGCGGGGGGATCGCCCGCGAGTACCTGCGCCTGCTCAAGGCCTGGGACACCCGCGTCACGATCGTCCGCCGCAGCGCCGGTGAGGTCCCCGGTGCCGACCGGACCGTCACCCAGGACCGGTTGGACGAGGTCCTGCCCGGGGCCGGCGTCGTGATGGTGGCCGCCGCGGCCACCGACCTCACCCGGGGCATGATCGGCGCCCGCCAGCTGGAGCTGATGGACCCGGACGCCGTCCTGGTGAACATCGCCCGCGGCACGCTGGTGGACACGGACGCCCTCGTGGCCGCGCTGGCCGCCGGCTCGATCCACGCCGCCGGCCTCGACGTCACCGACCCCGAACCGCTGCCGGAGGGCCACCCGCTCTGGGCCGAGCCGCGGTGCATCGTCACGCCCCACACCGCGGACACCCCTGAGATGTGCATCCCGCTGCTGGACGCCCGGATCGGGCGGAACCTCGCGGCCCGGGCCACCGGGGCGACCCTGGAGGGCCGCGTGGACCCGGTCGGCGGCTACTGAACGGAGACCGTCGCCTCGGACGGGTCCGGCCCGCATAGGCTGGGGACATGAGATCACCGGTGCAGGACTACCTCGATCGGCTGCTGGACGAGATCCGGCCCCTGGATGCCGGGGTGCCCCACCAGGCGATCCCGTCCACGGCGGACATGGACCCGGAACTGTTCGCGATGGCGCTGACCACCGTGGACGGGCACTCCTACGCCGCCGGGGACACGGAGCAGAAGTTCTCGATCCAGTCGATCTCCAAGGCCTTCACCTACGCCATGGCCCTCGAGGACCTCGGTCCGGAGCGGGTCCAGGAGAAGATCGACGTGGAGCCCTCCGGTGATCCGTTCAACGAGATCTCGCTGCAGGCCGAGACCGGGCGCCCGGACAACCCGATGATCAATGCCGGGGCCATCGCCACCACCGCCCTCATCAAGGGCCGGGGCGGCCGCGACCGGATGGGCCGGATCCTCAACACCTTCTCCGACGCCGCCGGACGCGAGCTCAAGGTCTCCGAGTCCGTCTTCCGGTCCGAGGACCGCGCCGGACACCGCAACCGGGCGCTGGCCTGGCTGCTGCGCTCCTTCAACATCATCGAGTCGGACCCCGAACCGGTCGTGCTGGACTACTTCCGGCAGTGCTCGGTGCTCGTGACCGCGAAGGACCTCGCCGTGATGGCGGCCACGCTGGCCAACCAGGGCGTGAACCCGGTGACCGGCGAGCGGGTGTTCGCGCCGCGCACGGTGCGCTGGGTGCTCTCCGTGCTCTCCACGTGCGGGATGTACGACGACGCGGGCACCTGGGCGATCGAGGTCGGGTTGCCGAGCAAGTCCGGCGTGGGCGGTGGTGTCCTGGTGGTGGTGCCCGGCCAGATCGGGATCGGCCTGTTCTCCCCGCCCCTGGACCACCACGGCACCTCCGTGCGGGGAGCCGCCACCATCAAGCGGCTGGCCACCGACCTCGGCCTGCACTACGGAGACGCCCCGCCCGTGGGCCGGTCCACCATCCGGTCCTCCTACGACCTGGCCGAGTCGCCCTCGGGCGTCCCGCGCAGCGTGGAGGCGCTCCAGATGCTGGAGCGGCACGGCCGAGAGTGCCGCATCGCGGAGATCGGCGGGGACATCGGCTTCGCCGAGGCCGAGACCTTCGTCCGCTACACCACCGACCTGCCGGAGTCCACGCGCACCCTGATGGTGGACGTGTCCAAGGTGGACGACTTCGGCCGCGCCGCCGTACGGATGTTCAACCAGGTGGTGCGCGCCTACCTCTCCGAGGGCCGGGACCTGGTCCTGGTCGACGACGACCGCCAACTGGCCGAGGCCATGGTCAAGGACGCCGAGGAGTCCTCCTACGGCCCGCTGCCCAGCCCGTTCGAGGACACCGGGGAACCGGACGGCCGCACCCAGGACCCGGCCGACGCCGGGCCCTCCTTCCGCCTGTTCCTGTCCCGCTCCCTGGCGGTGGAGTGGATGGAGATGCGGGTGCTGGCCCGGCACGCGCCCGAGCTGGTGCCGGCCGGGCGGCAGGAGCCGGCCCGGTCCCCGCTGCTGGAGCTGTTCGACGAGCAGGACGCCCAGACCCTGTCCACCCTGATGGAGAACCGGGACTTCCGGGCCGGTCAGGTCATCCGCCGGGCCGGCCAGCCGTTCGGCGGGATCTACTTCATCACCTCCGGACAGGTGGAGCTCACCAGCCAGGGTGCCGGAGGGCGCCGCTACCGGCAGGTGTTCCTGTCCCCCGGGATGATCTTCGGCGAGATCGCCCTGGGCCAGGCCGGGCGGCAGATCACCACGGTCCGCGCCGTGGGGCCGGTGAGCACGCGGGTGCTCACCGCGCAGATGATCTCCTCCCTCGAGGAGACCGACCCGCAGCTGGCCATCAAGCTGTGGTCCGCCCTGGCCCGGGACGCGTACACCACGGTGGAGCAGATGACCCGCGAGGCCGGGGCCCGGAACGACTGAGGCCCCCGGGGCGGCCGGTGGATCAGCCGACGGCGATCTCGGCCCGGGCCTCGGCGGAGTCGTCCCGCAGGGCGCCGAAGTCCTTCAGCTCGTTCCGCCCGGCCCGCATGGCCCGCAGCGAGTTGGCGATCGCCACCACGTCCACGACCTCCTGGAACAGCGCGCCGACGATCGCCGGGATCACCCCGAATGCGGCGGTCACCATCAGCACCAGGGACAGCGCGATCCCGGCCCAGATGGACTCCTTGGCCACGCGCAGGGTGCGCTGGCCCACCGAGACGGCCACGGCGGACCGGGAGATGTCGTCCCGGATGATCACGACGTCGGCCGTCTCCGAGGCGGCCGTCGACCCGCGGGCCCCCATCGCCACCCCGACATCCGCGACGGCCAGCACGGGCGCGTCGTTGACGCCGTCGCCGACCATCATGACCGGCCCGGGCCGCGCCTGCCGGACCAGCCGGACCTTGTCCTCGGGCAGCAGGTCGGCCTCGACGTCGGTGATGCCGGCCTGGGCGGCGATGTGCTGGCCGGTGGCCTCGGCGTCACCGGTGAGCATCATCCGGTTCCGCACGCCGAGCCGGTCCAGCTCGGCCAGGGTGTCCGCGGCGTTGGCGCGGAGCCGGTCCGAGAGGATGAGGGTACCGGCGAAGTCGCCGTCCACGCCCACGTAGACCGCCGACTCCCCCGGGCGGAGTTCCGCCAGGTCCAGGCCGGTGGTGTGCTCCCGCACGTAGGCGGGCTTGCCCACGATGACCGTCCGCCCGTCCAGGACGGCGGTGACCCCGTTGGTCGCCTCCTCCCAGGCCTCCGACGCGGTGATCAGGCCGAGCCCGCGGTCCTCCGCGGCCTTGCGGATGGAGTCCGCCAGCACGTGCACCGAGTACTGCTCCGCCGACCCCGCCAGCCGCAGCAGGTCCTTCTCGCTGAGGCGCGGACTGCCGTCCGCCGCCTCCGCGGGCCGGGTCTCGAGCAGCTCCGGGCGGCCGTAGGTCAGGGTCCCGGTCTTGTCGAAGGCCACCGTGCGGACGGAGCCGAGCGCCTCGATGATGCCGCCGGACTTGACGATGACCCCGTTCGCCGCGGCCCGGGACATCCCCCCGAGGAACGCGACCGGTGCGGCGATGAGCAGCGGGCACGGCGTGGCCACCACCAGGACCTCGGCGAAGCGGACCGGGTCCTGGGAGACCCACCAGGCGATGCCGCCGATGAGGTAGGCGACCAGGGTGAACGGCACCGCGTACCGGTCGGCCAGGCGCACCATGGGCGCCCGGGACTCCGAGGCCTCCCGCACCAGGGACAGGATCCTCGCGTACTGGGAGTCCTCGGGACGGGCCGTGGCCTGCAGTACCACCGCCTGCTGGCCGTTGAGCGCGCCGGAGAGCACCTGGTCCCCGGTCCGGCGGGTCACCGGCAGGGACTCACCCGTCAGGGAGGACTCGTCGAAGTCGGCCTGCACGTCCGCGCCGTCGGTTCCGGCGACGAGGGTGCCGTCCACCGGGACCACCTCGGCCGGGCGGACCAGCAACCGGTCCCCCACGTCCACCTGCTCCAGGGGGACGTCCTGCGCCCCGCCATCGGGATCCAGCCGGTGCGCGACCTGCGGGGCCCGCTCCAGCAGGGACGTCAGGCTTCGCTTCGCCCGCCCGGCGGCGAAGCCCTCGAGGGCCTCCCCACCGGTGAGCATGAGGCAGACCACCAGGGCGGCCAGGTACTCCCCGACCAGCAGGGTCGCGCCGATCGCGGTGACGGCCAGGATGTCGATGCCCCAGTGACCCCGCACCAGGTCCCGGACCATGCCCACGGCCGTGTAGAGCACGATGACGGCCCCGAAGCCCGTCGCCAGCCACCGGGCCGGACCCGTCATGCCGGTGAACTCCAGCAGGAGCGTGGCCACCAGCGCCAGCAGGGTGGACACCACCCAGGGATACGAACGCACCATCGACCAGAACCTCATGCGGCTGCCTCTCGGGACACTCGAGAAATCCTTTTTAGCTGGCTTTATTTTCTCTTAGACGGGCCGGGTTTTCCAGAAAGGTAAGGCTGGCCTCAATGGTACCGCCCCTTGACTCCGCATCCCGCCGGGTCCAGACTGCGATGACTGTGTGACCTCGACGAACTCGGGAGGCCCCGTGGGCACCACCTCGCACGAAGTCCCGGATGTCGCAAGGGGTCAGGAGGAGGGACAGCTCAAACGCGTCCTCGGGCCGAAGCTGTTGCTGCTGTTCATCGTCGGCGACATCCTCGGCGCCGGGGTGTACGCGGTCACCGGCCCGATGGCGGGGATGGTCGGGGGCATCCTGTGGCTGCCCTTCCTGCTGGCCTTCGTCGTGGCGACCATGACCGCCCTGTCCTACCTGGAACTGGTCACGCACTACCCGCATGCGGCCGGGGCCGCGCTGTACACCCACAAGGCCTTCGGCATCCACTTCCTCACCTTCCTGGTGGCCTTCGCGGTGGTGTGCTCCGGCATCACCAGCGCCTCGACGTCGGCCAACGTCCTCGCCCAGAACTTCTTCGGCGGGCTCGAGGTCAACGGCTGGAGCGGACCGGTCGAGGGCGGGGCCGTCACGGCGGTGGCGCTCGGTTTCATGGTGCTGCTGGCCCTGGTCAACCTGCGTGGCGTGGGCGAGAGCATCAAGTTCAACGTGGTGCTGACGCTGGTGGAGGTCACCGCGCTGTGCATCGTGATCGGCGTCGGGTTCTTCGCGATGGCCCAGGACGGCGCGGACCTGGGCCAGGTGGTCGTGTTCCAGGACAACGGGGACAAGGGGCTCTTCCTCGCGGTCACCGCCGCGACCTCGATCGCCTTCTTCGCCATGGTGGGCTTCGAGGACGCCGTGAACATGGTCGAGGAGACCAAGGACCCCCAGCGCATCTTCCCGCGCACCATGCTCACCGGGCTCGGGATCGCGGTGCTGTTCTACATGCTGGTCGCGGTCTCCGCGGTCGCCGTGCTCACCCCCACCGAACTGGCCAGGATCGGCGAGTCCGAGGGCCGGGCACTGCTGGAAGTGGTGCAGAAGGGCGCCCCGGACTTCCCGATCGACCGGATCTTCCCGTTCCTCGCCGTGTTCGCCGTGGCCAACACCGCCCTGATCAACATGCTGATGGCCAGTCGGCTGGTCTACGGCATGGCGAAGCAGAACGTGCTGCCACGGCCCCTGGGGAAGGTCCTGCCACACCGGCGGACCCCCTGGACCGCCATCATCTTCACCACCCTCCTGGCCCTGGCCCTGATCTGGTACGTCACGTCCGACCCGGAGAGCAATATCGTGCAGAACCTCTCCAGCACCACCGCTCTGCTGCTCCTGTGCGTCTTCGCGGTGGTGAACGTGGCCTGCGTCGTGCTCAGGCGCCAGCGGCGGCGGAGGCCGGACGAGGCAGAACACCGGGCGGCCTTCCACGCCCCCCGGATCCTGCCATACTTCGCCGGGATCTTCTCGCTGTTCCTGGTCGGCCCGTGGGTGGAGCGCGATGCCGTGGTCTACCAGATCGCCGGCGGCCTGATGGTCCTCGGAGTCCTCCTCTGGGTGGTCACCCACTTCGTGAACAAGTCGACCAACCGGGAAGAGGGAGTGCCGGTGGGGGACCTCCTGATCGGCCAGGACGACCACCTGCCGCCCCGGCCACCGGGGCATTGACGGAGCCCGGGACCGGCGGCATCCTCGGAAGTCCA
>JAPFFX010000142.1 GCA_026645375.1 Citricoccus sp. WCRC_4
CCATCGAGCCGCAAGGTGCCGTCGATAGCATGACCCGCAAGGCTCCGCGCGGGCCACCCGTCCACACGACCGTCCGAGGACCATCCGAGGAACAGGAAGACTGCATGCACCCCCTGACCAAGCCCGTCACCCTGACCGGGCCGGCCCGACGTCACACGCTCCGCCACTTCCGTGCCGTGGTCTTCGACATGGACGGCGTGGTCACGGACACCGCCGGAGTGCATGCCCAGGCGTGGAAGGACCTGTTCGACTCGTCGATCAAGGCGGTCGGGGCACTGCCGCAGAACGTCGCCGCGGTGCAGGCCGATCCGGCCCGCCTGCGCCCCTTCGACGCCGCGAGCGACTACCTCGCCCACGTGGACGGCAAGCCCCGCGAGGACGGGGTGCGCTCGTTCTTCGCCTCGCGCGGCCTGGTCATCCCGGAGGCGGCCGCTGCCGTCGGCCCGGACGGCGAGCCGGTGCCCGTGGCACCGCTGGCGGACCCGCCGGCCGCCCCCGGCCGGGACGGGCACCTCACCGTGCAGGCCCTCGCGGCGAAGAAGCAGGGCTTCTTCGAGGACGTGCTGGCCCGGGACGGCGTCCGGGTCTTCCCCGAGGCCCTCGAGCTGCTGACGCGGTTGCGCTACGAGGCGGTGCCCACCGCGCTGGTGACCTCCTCCCGGAACTCGACGGCGGTGCTCAGCGCCGGGCACGTCCAGCGGCTGTTCGACGTGGTGGTGGACGGCAACACGGCGATCGAGCTGGGACTGCCCGGCAAGCCGGACCCGGCCATGTTCCACCTCGCGGCCCAGGAGCTCGGGGTCGAGCCCGCCGATGCGATCGTGCTCGAGGACGCCGCCTCCGGGGTCCAGGCGGCTCGCGACGGCGGCTTCGGGCTGGTGGTCGGCGTGGACCGGGGACAGGATCCCGAGCGCCTCAAGCGGGCCGGGGCCGACGTGGTGGTGGAGGACTTCACCGAGCTGCAGCTGGACCAGCGCACCACCCGCCCGTTCGACCCGGCCTGGGTGCTCGCCTACGACGACTACGACCCGGCCGAGGAGGGCGCCCGGGAGGCGCTGTGCACCCTGGCCAACGGCTACTGGGGCACCCGCGGGTCCATCCCCGGCACCACCGCCGACCCCGTCCACTACCCGGGCACCTACCTGGCCGGGATCTTCAACCGGCTGGAGTCCACGGTCCAGGGCCGCACGGTGGAGACCGAGCACATGGTCAACAGCCCGGACTGGACCTACCTGCGGGTGACCCTGCCCGGCGGGGACGAGCTGCTGCCGGACAACCCGGACATGATCTCCTACCGCCAGGAGCTGGACCTGCGCCGGGGCCTGCTGACCCGCACCACCCGGTTCCGGGACCGGCACGGCCGCACCACGCGCGTGACCACCCGGCAGTTCCAGTCCTTCGCCGGTCACCACCTGGCGGCCCTGGAGCTGACGGTCGAGGCGGAGGACTGGTCCGGCCGCGCCACGGTCCGGTCGATGATCGACGGCCGGGTGGCCAACCAGAACGTGTCCGATGACCGCGGGCTGTCCGCCCACCACTGGGAGCCGGTGCAGTCCCGCGAGCTGGACGGCGAGACCGTGCTGCTCGAGACCGTGACCACCCAGTCCCGCGTGCACGTGGCCCTGGCCGCCCGCACCCGCTTCCAGTCCCCCGCGGACGCCGCGGAGCCCATCCGGACCCCTGTCGAGCTCGGTGCGATGGTGGCCGGCCATGACATCGAGATCGAACTGGCCGAGGGCGTGCCGGTGATGTTCGACAAGATCGTGGCCGCGTCCAACACGCACGACCACGCCGTCTCCACCGTGTGGCACAACGCGGCCAAGCGGATCGAGCGGACCGGGTCCTTCCGGCAGCTGCTGACCTACCACGAGGAGATGTGGGGCATCAACTGGAACCGCTTCGCCGTGAAGCTGGAGCCGATCCAGGAACAGCCCGAGATCATGCCCGAGGCCTTCAGCGGCCTGTACGGGTTCCTGGGCGCCAACCAGCGCCACCAGCTGGCCCTGAACCTGCACACCTTCCACGTGCTGCAGACCTCCTTCGGCTCCCGCCGGGACCTCGACGCCGGGCTCGGTGCCCGGGGCCTGCACGGCGAGGGCTACCGGGGCCACGTCTTCTGGGACGAGATCTTCGTCTACCCGATGCTCACCCTGCGCCGTCCCGAACTGACGCGCGGACTGCTGATGTACCGCTACCGGCGCCTGGGCGAGGCCCGGGCCAACGCCCGAGCGGAGGGCTTCCAGGGCGCCATGTTCCCCTGGCAGTCCGGGTCGGACGGCCGGGAGGAGACGCCCACCGAGCTGTGGAACCCGCGGTCCCAGATGTGGATGCCGGACAATTCGCACAACCAGCGCCACGTCTCCCTCGCGGTGGCGTACTCGGTCCTGCGCTACATCGAGGCCACGCGGGACCACACCTTCATCTCCGACTACGGGGCGGAGATGCTGGTGGAGATCAGCCGCTTCTTCGTCTCGATGATCCACTACAACGAGGACCGGGGACAGTACGAGCTCCACGGCGTGATGGGCCCGGACGAGTACCACGACGGCTACCCGGACACCCCCGGCTCGGGGCTGCGGAACAACGCCTACACGAACGTGCTGCTGTCCTGGGTGCTGTCCGAGACGGTGCGCCTGGTGCGGTGGCTGGACGGGTTGGACGACCCGCTGACCGAGTGGCTGGACGTGTTCCAGGACGAGCTGGACCTCTGGGAGCAGATCAGCCTGAAGCTGCGGGTGCCCTTCCATGAGGGCGGGGTGATGAGCCAGTTCGACGGCTACGAGGACCTCGAGGAGTTCGACTGGGACCACTACCGGGACAGGTACGGCAACATCGGCCGGCTGGACCTGATCCTGCAGGCCGAGGGTGACTCGACCAACCGGTACAAGCTCTCCAAGCAGGCGGACGTGCTCATGCTCGCCTACCTGTTCTCCTCCGAGGAGCTCCAGGACATCCTGCACCGGATGGGCTACCACTTCACCTCGGAGGAGTTCTCCGCCACGGTGGAGTACTACCTGGCCCGCACCTCGCACGGTTCCACGCTGTCCCGGCTGGTGCACGGCTGGGTGGCCGCCCGCACCGACCGCTCCAGTTCCTGGCGACTGTTCGCCGAGGCCCTGGAGGCGGACCTGTCCGACACCCAGGGCGGCACCACCCGGGAGGGCATCCACCTGGGCGCGATGGCCGGCACGGTGGACATGGTGATCCGCTGCTATGCCGGGGTGGAGACCCGTTCGGACACCCTGTGGCTGCACCCCCTGCTGCCGCTGGAGGCCTCGGGCGTGCAGTTCACCATCCGCTACCGCAAGCAGCCGCTGAGCGTGCGCATCACGCAGTACTGCATCACGCTGGAGCTGCTGGAGGGTTCGGCGCGGCCGATCAACCTCAACGTGGAGGGCCGGGAGAAGACCATGCACCCGGGCGAGAAGTGGACCGTGCCGCTGCTGAACCGGCACCCGTCCCTGACCGCCTCGGTGGACCCGATGGCCTGCGTCTCCCCGGACGCCAACCGCCTCGGGATCCTGTGATGAGCGGTGTGACCGCCCTCCTGGGCGACCGGGTCGTCGTCGCCGCGCCGATGGCCGGCGGCCCGTCCACCTGGCAGCTCGCCGCCGCCGTGGCCCGGGCGGGCGGGATCGGCTTCCTCGCGGCGGGGATGCGCCCGGTCCGGCAGCTCGTGCAGGACGTGGCCAGCACCCGCGGCGCCCTGGAGGGGCTGGACCACGCGGTCTTCGGGGTCAACCTCTTCGTCCCCGAACCGGCGAACACCGCCGTCCCCGGGGACCGGAAGGCACCGGGGTCTCCGGCCCGACGCCGGCGCGCCGAGTCGGTGCGCCGGTACCGTTCCAGCCTGCTCGCCGAGGCCCGGCGCCTGGGCGCGGAGCTGCCGGGACCGGAGGCCCTCGACCCGGACGCGATGGACGGCTGGGAGGCCAAGCTCGAGGCGGCCGAGGCCGGTGCCTGGCCCCTGGTGACCTTCACCTTCGGTCTGCCGGAGGCGTCCGTGTTCGACCGCCTGCACGCCGCCGGCTCGGTGCTGGGGGTGACCGTGACCAGTGCTGCCGAGGCGGCCCGCGCCCTCGACCACGGGGCGGACGTGCTCTGCGTCCAGGGCCCGGAGGCCGGCGGTCACCGTTCGGTGCACGACCCCGCCGCTGCGCCCGGCACCACGCCCCTGATGACCCTGATCGCCGAGGTGCGGGCCGCCGTCGGGACCGGGACCGGGCAGGAGGTCCCGCTGTGGGCGGCCGGCGGGATCATGGACGCCGCCGGCGTGCGCGGGGTCCTGGACGCGGGCGCGGCGGCGGCGCAGTGCGGCACGGCGTTCCTGCTCGCGGGGGAGGCGGGGACCTCACCGCTGCAGCGCGCCGCCCTGGAGCGGTCGGCGTCCGGAACGGGCTTCGCGCACCCGGACGGTTCGGCGCGGACCGCGCTGACCCGCGCCTACTCCGGCCGCTGGGCCCGTGGACTGGACAACCGGTTCATGCGCGAGCACGCGGACGCCCCGGCCGCCTACCCGGAGGTCAATGCCCTCACCGCGCCGCTGCGCCAGGCGGCCACCGCGGCCGGTGACGTGGAGTCGGTGAGCCTGTGGGCCGGCGTCGGGGCCGCGCGGGTGCGCGCCGCCCCGGCCGCGGAGATCGTGCGGGACCTGACGCCCTGACCCGGCGCGCATGCCCCGGGTCAGCGCGCGAGCGCCGGGCCCGGGGCCTGTCCGAAGACCAGACCTGGGGATGACGCGGCGGCCGCCCGGACCGGCCTAGGGTGGGACACCGTGAATCCCCTGCGCCGCGTCGACACCTGGTTCCGCAGCCACCCGATCCTCATGGACGTGCTGGTCACCTGCCTGCTGGTGTTGTTCATCCCCCCACTGGCGGTCGGGGCGGTGGCACCGGTCTCCGGGGGCGTGGACGGCTTCTGGCCGTGGCAGCTCTTCGCCTTCCTCTGTGCCGTGGGCCAGTTGGCCCCGTGGGCGATCCGCCGGTGGAAGCCGGTCCTGTCCGCCGGGATCGTGGTGTTCTTCTGCGTGCTGCAGCTGGTGTTCGGGGCGGACCTGCTGCCCTCGCTCATCGCCGTCCCGATGACCGTGCACAACCTGGCCGCCCACGGGCCGCGCTGGGCCTCCTTCGCCGGTCTCGGCACGGCCCTGACCGGTGCGGTCCTCAACGGGATCAAGGTCGCCTACGCGCCGGCTCCTCCCTACAGCCCCGATGCGGCGGCCGTCATGGACAACGGGTCCGGTTTCGCGGGACAGCCCGCCGGCGAACTGGCCGTCATCGCCTCGGCCATCGCGATCGCCTGCGCGGCGATCGTGCTGGCGGCCTGGGCGTTCGGGGACCTGGCCCGGACCCGGCGGCTGGCACTGGAGCAGCTGCGGGACCGAGCCCGGCAGCTCGAGGTCGAGGCCGCCCAGGAGCGGGCCCTGGCCGCCGCCGACGAACGCAACCACATCGCCCGCGAGATGCATGACATCGTCGCCCACTCGCTCCAGGTGATCATCACCCAGGCCGATGGCGGCCGCTACGCCGGGGCGCAGGACCCGGCGGTCGCCGTCGGGACCCTGCAGACCATCTCGGACACCGGACGCCGCGCGCTGGGCGAGATGCGCCGGCTGCTGGGGGTGCTCCGCGGGCCGGAGGCGGTGGAGCTCCACCCGCAGCCGGGGCTGGCGGACGTGGACGACCTGGTGGAGACGATCCGGCTGACCGGGCTGGAGGTGGACTTCGCGGTCGAGGGGACGCCGCGCCGCGGGCTGCCGGCCGGTGGGGAGCTCGCCGCGTACCGCGCGGTCCAGGAGGCGCTGACCAACACGGTCCGCCACGGCGGCCCGCACGCCAGGGCCGTGGCCCGGCTGGGCTGGACGGCCCGGGGCCTGGAGATCTGCGTGGACGACGACGGCCGGGGCGCCGCCGCGGCCCCGCAGACCCGCGGTTCGGGCCAGGGGCTGGCGGGACTGCGCGAGCGGATCGGCCTGTTCGGCGGTTCCGTGACGGCCGCACCGCGCCAGGGCGGGGGCTTCAGCGTGCAGGCCACGGTGCCGTACCAGGAGGTCTGAGCCCGCGGGGCACGGCGGTCGACCGACCGTCATCGCCGAGAGGACAGGTCCGTGCGGGCTCCCGGGGGGACATGTCCTGCCGGGGATGACGGATGTCCGATGATGGAGGGGTGATCCCAGACCCCGCCCCGATCCGCGTCGCCCTCGTGGACGACCAGCAGCTGGTCCGCTCCGGACTGGGCATGCTCGTCAACTCCCAGCCGGACCTGGAGGTCGTCGGCGAGGCCTCGACGGGCCGGGAAGCCGTGGCCTCGCCCTCGGTCCGCGGCGCGGACGTCATCCTGATGGACGTCCGCATGCCCCAACTGGACGGCATCGCCGCCACCCGCGCCCTGCTCGGCGAGGGGGACGACGGCGGCCGCGCACCGGACGGGGTGGGTGCGGTGGACGGTCCGCGCGTCGTGGTGCTGACGACCTTCGACCTGGACGAATACGCACTGGAGGCGATCGAGGCCGGCGCCTCGGGGTTCCTGCTCAAGGACGCCCCACCCGAGGAGCTGCTGGCCGCCATCCGCACCGTGCACCGCGGGGATGCGGTCATCGCCCCCTCGACGACCCGCCGGCTGCTCGACCACATGGCGCCCACGCTGCGCCGGGACCACGCGGCCGGCCTCCGGCGGCAACGGGAGTCCGCCGCGGTGGACTCGCTGACCCCTCGGGAGCGTGAGGTGCTGGAACTCATGTCCCGAGGGGACTCGAACCAGGAGATCGCCACCGGGCTGTTCCTGTCCGAGGCCACGGTGAAGACCCACGTGGGGCGGGTCCTGGCCAAGCTCGGGGCACGGGACCGGGTGCAGGCCGTGGTCACCGCCTACCGGACCGGCGTGGCGAAGCCCTGACCGGCATCCCGGGTCTCGGCCCCGGGCCCGCGACCTGACATGGTGTGCGGAGCAGTACCGACGAGGAGAAGAGGAGACCAGGCCATGATCGACCAGGCGACGAGGCTGCACGAGTTGCTCCTGGACGCGGACGACATCAGCGGCTTCCTGGACGAGCTCGTCGCGGCCACGGCGCGGTCCCTGACCGGGCTGGCGGGTGAGGTGTGGTGCGCGATCCTGCTGGTCCGCCCGAAGCGACCCGCCACCGTGGCCTCCTCCGACCCGCGCGCCCGGGCCCTGGACGAGGTGCAGTACGACTTCGGCGAGGGCCCCTGCCTCACGGCCGCCCGCGAGAACCGGTTGGTGTACCTGACGGACACCCTGGCGGAGTCTCGCTGGCCCAGCTACCGCCAGGCGGCCGCCGAGGCCGGCGTGCGGTCCGCCCTGGGCGTTCCCCTGGACCTGGGCGGCGAGGCCGCGGCCGCCCTGGACGTCTACTCGGACCGCCCCCATGCCTTCGACGCGGACAGCATGGAGATCGTGCAGAGGCAGTCCCTGGCCCTGTCCACCACGATGCGCCTGGCGGTCCGCATGGCCCGGCACCGGGACGTCGAGACGGACCTGCGAGCAGCGCTGACGTCGCGGACCTCCATCGACCTGGCCGTGGGGATCCTGATGGGCCGGAACCACTGTTCACAGCAGGAGGCGGTGGAGATGCTCCGGCACGCCTCGAACCGGCGGAATACCAAGCTGCGGGACCTGGCGGATGAGCTCGTCCGCTCCGTGGGTGGCGGCAGGGCGGCAACCACGCACTTCGTGGACTGACCTCCCCGGGCCTCCTCCCCTCCCTCCTCCCCCGGCCGGGTTCGTCCACGCCCACGTCACGGGCGCCTTCACTGTGACCCGCCCCACGGGGGTGCGTATAATGGCCCGAGGTCAAGCCATGGCCGCGAAGATCTCTGACGAGCCTCGAGGACGACGCCATGGCCCCTTTCATTGCCCCCTGGGCTGCCCCGCAGCCGCCCGTTGCCGGTACCCCACCCTCCCCCGGTGCCGCTGTGACCGACAGCGCCGCGACTGCCGACAATGCCGCTGCCGCCGGCGGTGCGGAGGTCACGACGGAACCGCCCCCCGGGCCGCAGCCCCCGAATCGGCGGGGAGCCTGACGGTGGCGGGAATCGTCGGGGAGGTCGCCTTCCACGGGGGCCAGGCCGACCTGGCCACGGTGTGCAGCATGGCCGAGGCCCAGACCCATGCCCCGTACGGATTCGGGACGAGCAACTGGGGGTGGGTCGCCCTGGGGCACCAGCGCCACGGGGCCTCGCCCCTGCCCCACGCCGCGGCCCAGCCCCTTGCGGATGACCGCCTCGGCCTCGGGCTCGTGCTCGCCGGGGAGATCGCCAATCGCGAGTCGCTGCGGGAGGAACTGGACGGGGACTTCCCCTTCCGTGGCGCAGGGGGTCCCGAGGTCGCCCTGGCGGCCTATCACCGGTGGGGGGAACGTTTCGCGGCGCGACTCGAGGGGTCATTCGCCCTCGCGGTCGTGGACGCGTTCAGGGAGAGGGTCCTGCTGGCCCGGGACGCGGACGGGACCATGCCCCTCTACCTCGCGCGGGGTCCCGGACTCGTGCGCTTCGCCTCCGCGGCAGAGTCACTGCACGCCGTCGGCGGGCCGTGCCCCTCGAACGGCGTTCGCCCGGTACCGCCGGCCACCGTCCTGCTGTTCGATCCCTCGGGCCGTTCCGTCACGAGGGTGCTCGGGGATCACGACCCGCAGGGGGTCGATGCCTGACGGAGGGTCCCGGTTGTGCCGCGGTCAGCCTGCGGCCGGCACCCAGAGCGTGGTGGCCACGGCCCAGAGCACGATGCACGCCAGCACGTAGGGCATGGTCACGCGGAGCATGTTGCCCCGCGTCACGGTCGGCCCCGGCATGTCCGCGCGCTGGTGCGAGAGGGCCAGCAGGTACGCCAGCTCGATGCGCGCCGGGCTCGTCAGCGTCCCGAGTCCGGCCGCCGCGTTCTGGGAGGCCATCACCCACAGCGGATCCACGCCCAGCGCGTGCGCGGAGGCCGTCTGGGTACCGCCGAACATCGAGTTGGCACCCGTGTTGGAGGCGGTGATGTACCCGCCCAGCCCGCCGATCCACGGCACCAGGAACAGGTAGCCCGCGCCCAGGACGGTCAGCGCCCCGGCCAGGGACTGTGCCAGCCCGCCGCCGGAGACCGCGTAGCCCAGCAGCAGGTACAGCCCGGTGGGCACGGCGGTGCCCCGCCACATCCGCCAGGTCTCCCGGGGAAGCCCCGCCCGGTGGGCGCGGTCGAGGGACAGCACCACGATGCCGCTGAGGGCCCCGACCGTGGACCACAGGGCCGGTGAGCCGATGACGGCGCCCAGGGGACCCGGCACGAGGAACCGCTCCACCATCTGCCCGGTGATGGTCCCGACCAACAGCACCAGGTAGGGCGTCAGTGCACGCCACGGCGTGGGTCCCAGCCGCCCGCGATTGATCACCAGGGCCCAGAGCGCGGACATCAGCAGGGACCCGACGGCGCCGGCCACGGCGGTGCCCAGCAGCAGGTTCGCGCCGAGCACGAGGCCGGCCAGGGCCAGTCCGGAGACCAGGCCGGTGGCGATCCACACGGCATAGGCGGAACGGGGCGGTCCGGCGCCGCCGGACCGGTCGGACCCGTTCCCTCCTGCGGCGTGCGCGGCGTCCCTGCGGGCCAGTTCGGCGGCACCGCGGCCGGCCACGACGGCGGCCACCGCACCGGAGCCGGCGAAGGCCAGGACGTTGAACACCCCGGAGGCCAGGCCGAGGTCCAGCAGCGACACCCCGGCGATCCCCGACCCGAGCAGGGTGCCCGGCGCCATGGAGCCCCACGGAGCCACGGCCAGTCCGAGCAGCGCCAGCGTGGCGGCGCGCACGGGAGTGAAGCCGAGGGAGAGCAACAGGGGCAGACCGATCATGACGGACACCCCGAAACCGGTCACGGATTCCAGGAACGGCACCACCCCGGACACCATCAGCAGGGCCGAGGCCACCGTGGGACCGCCGCCGGCCGAGAGCCAGCCGGCGATGCGTTGCTGCGCCCCGCCACGGTCCATGACCCGGGAGAGCAGGATGCCCCCGGCGATGATGCCCAGCACCTCCACCAGCGTGCCCATGCCCGCGGCGAACGCTCCGGCCAGCTCGGCCGGGGCCGTGTGGAACCACAGCAGCCCGGCCAGCAGGGCGGTCACCAGGCCCGCCCCCGGGGCCACCCAGGCCGGGGCCGGGACCACGAGCAGGGCCAGGGTCAGCACGATGGGCAGCGCGGCCATGATCACGTCCACCGCTGCCTCCGTCCCCTCCTGCCAGCCCTGCAGGTCCGTCCATGTCGCGGGCGAGCCGAGCGTCGCCCCCGGGAATGCTACCGGCCCGTCCGGCCTCCGGGTGTCCCGTAGTCCTCCCGGAGTCCGGGACACCCCCGAGTCATCCCGGAGGATGACCCGGATTCACCACGGAACGGGACCCCAGAACGATCCGCGTACCCCGTCCGGCGGCGAGAGTGGATGGCATGAACCCCACGACTGACCTCACCGCGAGCGAGCACGCCTCCTCCCACTCCCCCGCGAATGCCTCCCCCGCCACCCCGACCGTCCGGTCCGATGGACGCCGGGGCCCCGCTCCGTCGGCGGAAGCCGCCGCTCCGGTGGTCTCGGCGCGGGGGTTGGTCAAGACCTATGGCCGCGGCGAGGCCGCCGTCCGCGCGCTGGCCGGTGTGGACGTCGACTTCCCCGCCGGGGCCTTCACCGCGATCATGGGCCCCTCCGGTTCGGGCAAGTCGACCCTGATGCACTGCCTGGCCGGACTGGACACCGCCGACGCCGGCCGGATCGTCCTGGGCGGCCAGCAGATCACCGGCCTCGGGGACGCCGCGCTGACCCGGTTACGCCGGGACCGGATCGGCTTCGTCTTCCAGGCCTTCAACCTGGTCCCCACCCTGACGGCGGAGCAGAACATCGTCCTGCCGCTGGACCTGGCCGGGAAACCGGTCGACCGGGCCTGGCTGGCCGACGTCGTGACGATCCTGGGCCTCGGCGATCGACTGGAGCACAAGCCACACCAGCTCTCCGGCGGCCAGCAGCAGCGCGTGGCCGTGGCCCGCGCCCTGCTGACCCGCCCCGAGGTGGTGTTCGGCGACGAGCCGACCGGCAACCTGGACTCCGCCACCGGCGCCGAGGTGCTCTCGCTGCTGCGCCGGTCGGCCCGGGAGATGGGCCAGACCATCATCATGGTCACCCACGACCCGGTGGCCGCCTCCTACGCCGACCGCGTGGTGCTGCTCCAGGACGGCCGACTGGCCGGCGAGGTCACCGAACCGACCCCGGACAACGTGCTGGCCGCACTGGCGAAGTTGGGGGTGGCCTGAGCCATGCTCAGACTCGCACTCTCGCAACTGAGGGACCAACCGCGCCGGTACGTCTCGGTGCTGCTGGCCATCGTCATCGGGGTCACCTTCCTGGCCTCCGCACTGCTGGTGGGATCCTCCTCCACCGCCAGCCTGCGCAACTCACTGGGCGCCACCTACTCCCGCGCCGACCTCGTCATCGCCCCCACCCCCG
>JAPFFX010000209.1 GCA_026645375.1 Citricoccus sp. WCRC_4
GCGCGCAGGCCCCCGGCATCGGCGTCGGCGGCCACATCTCGACCTACGCGTCGTCGGCATCCCTCTACGAGGTCGGCCTCAACCACTTCTTCCGCGGGCAGGACGCTCCCGGCGGCGGCGATCAGATCTTCTACCAGGGCCACGCCTCCCCCGGGATGTACGCGCGCGCGTTCCTCGAGGGCCGCCTGAGCGAGTCCCAGATGGACTCGTTCCGCCAGGAGAAGTCGAAGGCGCCCAACGGCATCCCCTCCTACCCGCACCCGCGGATGATGCCCGACTTCTGGCAGTTCCCCACCGTGTCGATGGGCCTCGGACCGATCGACGCCATCTACCAGGCGCAGGCGAACCGCTACCTCGCGAACCGCGGCATCAAGGACGTCGCCGACTCGCAGGTGTGGGCGTTCCTCGGCGACGGCGAGATGGACGAGGTCGAGTCGCGCGGTGCGCTGCAGCTCGCGGCGAACGACGGCCTCGACAACCTCAACTTCGTGATCAACGCGAACCTGCAGCGCCTCGACGGCCCGGTGCGCGGCAACGGCAAGATCATCCAGGAGCTTGAGGCCACCTTCCGCGGCGCCGGCTGGAACGTCATCAAGGTCCTGTGGGGCCGCGAGTGGGACGAGTTGCTGGACAAGGACGACGAGGGTGAGCTCGTCCGGATCATGAACGAGACCCTCGACGGCGACTACCAGACCTACAAGGCGGAGTCCGGCGGTTTCGTGCGTGACCACTTCTTCGGACGGTCCTCGGTGACCAAGGAGATGGTCGCGGACATGACCGACGACGAGATCTGGGGTCTCAAGCGCGGCGGGCACGACTACAACAAGGTCTACGCCGCCTACAAGGCCGCCATGGACTACCAGGGCAAGCCGACCGTCATCCTGGCGCAGACCGTCAAGGGCTACGGCCTGGGCTCGTCCTTCGAGGGCAAGAACGCCACCCACCAGATGAAGAAGCTCACGGTGGAGGACGTCAAGAAGTTCCGCGACCGCCACCGCATCCCCGTCACGGACGAGCAGATCGAGGCTGATCCGTACAACGTGCCGTACTTCCACCCGGGCCCGGATGCGCCGGAGATCCAGTACATGATGGAGCGGCGCAGGGCGCTCGGCGGTTTCCTGCCGGAACGTCGCGCGGACCACGACAAGATCCCGATGCCCCCGGAATCCATGTACAAGCACGCCAGGAAGGGCACGGGCAAGCAGCAGGCCGCCACCACCATGGCCTTCGTGCGCCTGCTCAAGGACCTGATGCGGGACAAGAACATCGGCAAGCGGATCGTGCCGATCATCCCGGACGAGGCCCGCACCTTCGGCATGGACTCGTTCTTCCCGACGGCCAAGATCTACAACCCCAAGGGCCAGAACTACCTCTCCGTGGACCGCGACCTGTTCCTGTCCTACAAGGAGTCCACCTCAGGCCAGCTCTACCACGTGGGCATCAACGAGGCCGGTGCCACCTCTGCGCTGACGGCCGTGGGCTCGTCCTACTCCACGCACGGCGAGCTGATGATCCCCGTGTACATCTTCTACTCGATGTTCGGCTTCCAGCGCACGGGAGATTCCTTCTGGGCCGCCGGGGACCAGCTGGTCCGCGGCTTCGTGATCGGTGCCACCGCCGGGCGGACCACGCTCGCCGGCGAGGGCACCCAGCACATGGACGGCCACTCCCCGATCCTCGCGGGCACGAACCCGGCCGTGAAGCACTACGACCCGGCGTTCTCCTACGAGATCGCCCACATCGTGCGGCAGGGCCTGGAGGACATGTACGGCGAGCATGACCGCGGCGAGGACGTCCGCAACGTCATGTACTACCTCACGGTGTACAACGAGCCGATCATCCACCCGGACGAGCCGGAGAACCTGGACGTGGAGGGACTGCTCAAGGGCATCTACCGCTACAGCCAGGGCGAGGGCGACGGCCCCAAGGCCCAGCTCATGGGCTCGGGAGTGTCCCTGCCCTGGGTGATCGACGCGGCCAGGATCCTGGCCAAGGACTGGGGCGTGTCCGCCGACGTGTGGTCCGTGACCAGCTGGAACGAACTGCGGCGCGATGCCGTGTCCGCCGAGCGCGAGGCACTGGAGAACGCGGACGGCAACGCCCGCGTCCCCTACATCACGCAGAAGCTGGCGGACGCCGAGGGTCCCGTGATCGCGACCACCGACTACGCGACCCTGGTCCCGGACCAGATCCGGCCGTTCGTCCCGAACGACTTCGCCACCCTGGGTGCGGACGAGTTCGGCTTCGCGGACACCCGCGCCGCGGCTCGCCGGTACTTCCTCATCGACACCCATTCGATGGTCGTCAAGACCCTGCAGATGCTGGAGAAGGACGGCAAGGTCGAGGCAGGGACCGCGGCCAAGGCCTTCACGCAGTACCGGCTCGACGACGTCAACGCGGGCACCACCGGCAACGCGGGCGGAGACGCCTGATCACCCGGTGATGGGGCCCCCGGCCCCGAGCCCAGGGTCCCGACGACGGCGGCCGGTGGGGTGCACAGCGCACCTCACCGGCCGCCGTCGTTGTGGATTCCCCACAACGGCGCGCCGGTCACCGGCCGCCCGGTGGCAGCGGTCGCGCCTATGCTCATCACCATGCCCGAGACGCGTATCACCCCACCCCGAAAGGTCTCCGAGGAGTCCCTGCGCCGTCTCCGGGCCCACCTGGGGGTGCTCAACACGGCCACCCTGCAGCGACTGGACAACACGCTGCCGTGGTACCGGCAACTCACCCCGGACGAGCGGTCCTCCCTGGGGCTGATCGCCCAGCGCGGCCTGACCGGGTTCCTGTCCTGGTTCGAACGTCCTTCCACCACCATGACCACGGTGCTCGGCGAGGTGTTCGGCGGCGCGCCCACGGAGCTGACCCGCTCCATCAGCCTGCAGCGGGCCCTCCAACTGATCCGGACCGTGGTCGACGTGGTCGAGGCCCAGGTGCCGGGCATCGTGCAGGACCGCGACCAGACCCTGGTCCGTGAGGCGGTCCTGCGGTATTCCCGGGAGATCGCCTTCGCCCTGGCCGACGTCTACGCCCGTGCCGCGGAGACCCGGGGCGCCTGGGACAGCCGCAACGAGGCGGTGCTGCTCGACGCCGTGCTGCGCGGGGAGGGACCGGACGAGATCCTCTCCCGGGCCGCGGCCGCGGGGTGGAAGGGCGGGAATTCCGTGATGGTGATGGCCGGCCGGACTCCGGAGGCGGAGCTGCCCACGCGGCTGTCCGGGATGCGACGGACCGCCGCCCGCTCCGGATTCGACATCCTGGTCGGCGTGCAGGCCGAACGGCTCGTCCTGGTGCTCGGCGGGGTCAGCGACCCCACGCGGGCGGCCGGCGCCCTGAGCCCCTGGTTCGGCGAGGGACCGGTGGTCTACGGCCCGGTGAGCGATTCCCTGGTGGAAGCGCATCGCAGCGGCCGGGAGGCCCTGGCCGGACTGGCCGCCGCCGCCGCCTGGCCGCGCGCCCTGCGGCCCACCCACGCCCAGGACCTGCTCCCGGAGCGCGCACTCAACGGTGACCAGACCGCCGTCGAGACGCTGGTGCACCGGGTCCATGCCCCCCTGCAGGCCGCCGGCAACTCGCTGCTGGAGACCGTGGACACCTACTGCGAGCTGGGGCACTCCCTGGAGGGCACCGCCCGGGAGTTGTTCATCCACGCCAACACGGTGCGCTACCGGTTGCGCCGGGTCAGCGAGATCACCGGTTGGGACCCGTTGAACCCGCGGGACGCCTACGTGCTGCAGACGGCCCTCGCGGTCGGCCGGCTGTACCCTCCTGACGAGGCAGGCTAGCGGCCGCACGTCCCGGAGGCCGTGTCCGGAGGGCGGGACCGGCACACCGCTGTTGTAGGAATCCTCCAAAACGAGGGGAGGAGCTTGGTACCGCTACCGCCCCGGAACCAGGTCACGGTTTTGACACAGTAGAGGGCATGCTTGCAATCGTGTGCCCGGGACAGGGCTCCCAGACCCCCGGGTTCCTGGCGCCCTGGCTGGAACTGGACGGGATGTCCGGCCTGCTGGCCGAGTGGTCCACGGCCACCGGCGTCGACCTGACCGGCCACGGCACCGTCTCCGACGAGGAGACCATCAAGGACACCGCCGTGGCCCAGCCGCTCATCGTGGCGGCCGGACTGCTCTCCGCCCGCGCCCTCGGCCTGCAGGACCTCCCGGTGCAGGGGTGGACCGCGGCCGGGCACTCCGTCGGTGAGATCACCGCCGCTGCCCTGGCCGGCGTGCTGCCCGCTGCCGAGGCCCTCGAGTTCGTCCGGATCCGGGCCACCGGCATGGCCGCCGCGGCGTCCGCCGAGCCCACCGGCATGTCCGCGGTCCTCGGTGGCGATCCGGACGAGGTGCTCGCCGCGCTCGAATCCCACGGGCTCGTCCCGGCCAACGCCAACGGCGGCGGCCAGACCGTCGCCGCCGGCTCGCTGGAGTCCCTGGCCGCGCTGGCAGCCGAACCGCCGGCCAAGGCCCGCGTCATCGCCCTCAAGGTGGCCGGTGCCTTCCACACCCCCTACATGGCCACGGCCGTGCCGGACCTGAAGGCCTTCGCCGACGGGCTGGCCCCCGCCGATCCCGCCGTGACGCTGCTGTCCAACCGCGACGGAGCGGCGGTGGGATCCGGACGGGAGGTCGTGGACCGGCTCGTGGACCAGGTCACCCGCCCGGTGCGCTGGGACCTGTGCATGCAGACCCTGCAGGCCTCCGGCGTGACCGGCATCCTGGAACTGCTGCCCGGCGGCACCCTGACCGGACTGGCCAAGCGCGCCCTGAAGGGAACGCCCACGCTCGCCGTGAAGTCCCCGGAGGACCTGGATACCGCCCGGGCGTTCATCGCCGAGCACACCACCACCCACGAGTGACCGGGCGCCCGCCCGCACTGCCCGCCCAGAGACTCCAGCAGAACGTCGAGGACCAGATGACCACCCCCACCCTGAACCAGTACGTGCCGGCCGCCGGCAGCCGGATCCTGTCCGTCGGGGCCGCGCGCGGCAACCTCGTGGTGACCAACGACGACATCGCCGGTCCCATCAACTCCTCGGACGAGTGGATCCAGAAGCGCACCGGCATCATCACCCGCCGACGCGCCGACGCGGACACGTCCCTGCTCGACCTGGCCACCGAGGCCGCCCAGGAGGCCGTGCAGAAGGCCGGGCTGACCGGAGCGGACATCGACGCCGTCATCGTCTCCACCGTGACCTCCCCCTATGCCACGCCCTCCGTGGCCGCCGCCCTGGCCCACAACCTCGGCGCGACCCCGGCGCCGGCCTTCGACATCTCGGCTGCCTGCGCCGGTTACTGCTACGGCGTGGCCCAGGCCGATGCCCTGGTCCGTTCCGGCATGGCGCGCAACGTCGTGGTGGTCGGCGCCGAGAAGCTCTCGGACGTCATCGACGAGACCGACCGCTCCATCTCCTTCATCCTCGGCGACGGCGCCGGCGCCGTCGTGATCGCCGCGTCCGAGGAGACCGGGATCGCCCCCAGCGTGTGGGGCTCGGACGGCGAGCGCTGGGACACCGTGAGCATGACCCGGTCCCTGCTGGACCTGCGCGACGCCGCCGAGACCGCCCGGCGGACCGGTGACACCTCGGCGCTGACGAACCCCGAGGACAGGCTCTGGCCGACCCTGCGCCAGGATGGCCCCAGCGTGTTCCGCTGGGCCGTCTGGTCCATGGCCAAGGTGGCCCAGGAGGCCCTCGACAAGGCCGGTGTCGCCCCGGGCGACCTGGCGGCCTTCCTGCCCCACCAGGCCAATGAGCGGATCATCGACGAGCTGGCCAAGCAGCTCAAGATCCCGGACACAGTCACCATCGGCCGGGACATCAAGGAGACCGGCAACACCTCGGCGGCCTCGGTCCCGCTGGCGATGCACCGTGTCCTCGAGGAGGACCCCTCCCTCAGCGGCGGCCTGGCCCTGCAGATCGGCTTCGGCGCCGGGCTCGTCTACGGCGCCCAGGTGGTCCGGCTCCCCTGAGCCCGGGACCGCCCGCACAGACCTCCTCGTCCGCCGGACGACGGAGTATCCCGAACACCACCGATTACCACCACAGCGGACGATTGCGTCCCGAAAGGAGCCTGACATGGCAGACAAGGAAGCGATCCTCGCCGGACTGGCCGAGATCGTCAACGAGGAGACCGGCCTGGAGACCGAAGAGGTCCAGCTGGAGAAGTCCTTCACCGACGACCTGGACATCGACTCCATCTCCATGATGACCATCGTGGTCAACGCCGAGGAGAAGTTCGACGTCAAGATCCCGGACGAGGAAGTCAAGAACCTCAAGACCGTGAACGACGCCGTCGAGTTCATCGCCGCCGCCCAGGCCTGATCCCGGCCGGCCGCGGTCAGGGGGTCCAGTCCCCAGCGGACCAGACCCCCTGACCGGCCGTCGCCACCTCCCCGGCCGCCTGCGACCCAGCCGGCCCCGAATCACTTTCCGGGTCCACAGACCCTGACGACCGAAGGCAGACACATGAACCGCACAGCCGTGATCACCGGACTCGGTGCCACGACACCGATCGGCGGCGACGTCCCCACCCTGTGGCGGAACGCCCTGGCCGGAACGCCCGGTGCCCGCCCCCTCGAACAGGACTGGGTCGCCGAGTACGAGCTGCCGGTGACCTTCGCCGCCCAGCTGAGCTCGCCCGTGGCCGACTCGCTCACCAAGGTCGAGATGAAGCGGATGGACCCCACCACGCAGTTCGGCGTGGTCGCCGCACGCGAGGCCTGGGCCGACGCCGGCCTGGCCGGTGAGGGCACCGTGGACCCGGACCGCTTCGCCGTGGCCTTCGGCACCGGCATCGGCGGCGTCTGGACGCTGCTGGACGGCTGGGACACCCTGCGCACCAAGGGTCCCCGGCGCGTGCTGCCGATGACCGTCCCCATGCTCATGCCCAATGGGCCCGCGGCCGCGATCAGCCTGGACCTGGGCGCCCGTGCCGGCGCCCGGACCCCTGTCTCGGCCTGCGCGTCCGGCACCGAGGCCATGGACCTGGCCCTCCAGCTGATCCGCAGCGGACAGGCCGACGTCGTGGTCTGCGGGGGCACCGAGGCCGCCATCCACCCGCTGCCGATCGCCGCCTTCGCGGCCATGCAGGCGCTCTCTCGCCGCAACGACGAGCCCGAGCGGGCCTCCCGCCCCTATGACAGCGACCGCGACGGCTTCGTGCTCGGTGAGGGCGCCGGGGCACTGGTCATCGAGTCGGAGGAGCACGCCCGTGCCCGCGGCGCCCGGATCTATGCCGAGCTGGCAGGCTCCGGCGTGACCTCGGACTCGTACCACATCACCGCTCCCGAGGCGGAGGGCCTGGGCGCCGCCCGCGCCCTGCGGGCCGCCCTCGAGTCCGCCGGGGCCTCCCCCGAGGACGTCAGCCACGTCAACGCCCACGCGACCTCCACCCCGGTCGGTGACCGGCCCGAGTACCTGGCGATGAAGTCCGTGTTCGCCGGGCACCTGGACTCAGTGCCCGTCTCGGCCACCAAGAGCCAGACCGGGCACCTGCTGGGAGCCTCCGGGGCCATCGAGTCCGTGCTCTCGGTCCTGGCCGTCTACCACGGCCAGGCGCCGGTGACGATCAACCTCGAGAACCAGGACCCCGAGATCCCGCTGGACGTGGTGACCGGCACTCCCCGCCAGCTCCCTGAGGGCCAGCGGGTCGCCGTGAACAACTCCTTCGGCTTCGGCGGCCACAACGCCGTCTCCGTCTTCCGCAGCATCTGACCACGCCGGTGCCGGACGGCGGGGCGCCACCGCCGGCCGGCACCCACGACGAGGCCCGCCAGGATCACCTGGCGGGCCTCGTCGTGACTGGAAGAAGTGTCGTGACTGGAAGGAGTGCTGGGAGCGGGGTCAGCCGACCTGGTGCAGCCAGCGCACGGGTGCGCCGTCGGCGGCCTGGCGGAAGGGCTCGAGCTCCTCGTCCCAGGCCTCGCCCAGGGCCAGGCTGAGTTCGTGGAAGACGGCCGAGGGATCGCCGTTGGCCTGTTCGTAGGCGTAGCGGATGCGGTCCTCGGAGACCATGATGTTGCCGGTGACATCCGTGGTGGCGTGGAAGATGCCCAGCTCGGGCGTGTGGGACCAGCGGCTGCCGTCGCAGCCCGGCGAGGCCTCCTCGGTGATCTCGTAGCGCAGGTGAGCCCACCCACGCAGGGCCGAGGCCAGCCGGGCACCGCTGCCCTGCGCCGCCGTCCACACGATCTCAGCACGGTAGGCGCCCTGGGCAGCCGGCTGCGCCGACCATTCCAGACGGTCCTGGGCACCGAGGACCGACCCCACGGCCCACTCGATGTGTGGGCACAGGGCGGCGGGGGCCGAGTGGATGTACAGAATTCCACGGACCATGGTTTCAGACATACGTTCCTCCCAGTGCTGTGCGGTACGTCTTCCCCAACGACCCCACAGGCGGTGGAGCCGGTTCCGGCTCCTGGAGGATACGACCAGCGCCGCATGCCCTCTCGATGTTCAGTTCTCGACAAGCGTCCGAGGTCAGCCTTGCGAATTTCCCTCGTGTGCTCCTCCGCACCATTGTGCATCATGAACGTCACGTGGGCCAATATCACGGTGGGGGCGACGCGCCGGTCGGCGCTTCACGCCCTCGGGTGGGCCTGGCGGTACCCTTCGCGCAGCCGTTCGATGGAGATGTGGGTGTAGAGCTGAGTGGTCTGCAGAGAGGAGTGGCCCAGCAGTTCCTGGACGCTGCGCAGGTCCGCCCCCCCGTCAAGCAGATGGGTGGCGGCCGTGTGGCGCAGCACGTGGGGACCGCTGGCCGAGGTGTCCCCGAGGGCGGCCAGTGAGGTGTTCACCATCTCCCGGATCTGACGCACGCCCATGCGTCCCCCGCGCACGCCGAGGAACAGGGCGTCGTCGAGACGGGATCCGCCGGCGCTGGTCGCCACCGCCAGGTGCCGCCGGCCCTGGTCCAGCCACCGGTCCAGGGCGGTACCGGCAGGCACTCCGAAGGGCACCGTGCGTTGCTTGTTGCCCTTGCCGGTCACCCTCAGGGTGCGCCGTTCGTGGTCGATGTCCGCGCGGTCCAGTCCGGCCAGTTCCGAGACCCGCAGGCCCGTGGCGTAGAGAAGCTCGAGAATGGCGGCATCTCGCAGTGCGACGGCGCGACGGCGGGCCTCCTCGACGGTGAGGGGTCCCGAGGACTTCGCGCCCGGCGCGTCATCGACCCGCGCCTCCTGCGGCCCGGGCCTGGGTGGCTGGCACGCCGCCCCGCGCGATTCCCGTCCTGCGGTGCGGCCCCGTCCCGCGCCCGCGGCCTGCCCCGCCACCTGGCCGGCGGCGTCCAGCAGCCGTCCGGCCTGATCGGCACTCAGGGCATCCGGCAGGGTGCCGGTCCGTTTCGGCGACGTCAGCCGGAGTGACGGGTCCTGGTCCAGGTGCCCCTCGCGGACCGCCCAGGCCATGAAGACGCGCACGGAGGCGCCCTTGCGAGCGAGCGTGGAGCGCGACCGCCCGGCGATGGACAGGCGCCCGAGCCACCCGCGCAGGTCGGGCAGGTCGATCTCACCCAGGACGTCCGGAAGGGCACCGTCCTGGACCGGGAGCCCGGTGTGCCCGGCGACCTCCCTGACCAGCCCCTCGAGGTCCGAGACGTAGGCGCGGACGGTCTGCGGGGACCGGTTCCGCTCGTGCACCAGGTACCCGGCGAACCCCTCCACCCAGGACCGGTCCCGCTGCGACAACCGTGGCGGGCGGGAACGTGCCGAGGTGGCGGCACCTGGTGTGGCGGACATGGTCCCACTCTGCCACCGGGAGGGGCAGCCTAACCGGATTGTCGCCGCCATCCCGCCGCCTGTTGATCGGCCAGGCCCTGGCGACGCAGCTTCTGGAGCACTCCCATGACGGTCCCGGGCCCCAGTCCGGCCACCGAACACAGCCGGTCCACCGGAGCGGCGTTGCGCAACGGCAGCGCTTCGTAGACGAGCAGCTCCTCCACGGTCAGGTGGTCGTGCGGCCGATCGTCCGCACCACTGCCGGACCCGCCGGAGGGCGCAGTCCCGGGAACCGTTCCCACCGACATGCCCGGACCGGAACCGGCAACGAGGCCTCCGGGCAGCAGTTCCAGGGCCTCCTCGACCTGGGTGACGATCACGGCCGGCGAGTCCCGCAACAGGCGGTGGCACCCGGCCGAGGTGGCCGAGGTGATCGGCCCCGGGACCACTCCGAGGTCCCGGCCCAGGCCGAGGGCGTGGCCCGCGGTGTTCTGCGCACCGGATCGCCAGCGGGCCTCGACCACCAGCACGGCCCCGGACAACGCGGCGATGAGCCTGTTGCGCTGGAGGAACCGGTGCCGGGTGGGGCTGGTCCCCGGAGACATCTCGGACAGCAGCAACCCACTCGAGGCGACGTCGCGCAGCAGCTGCTCATTGCCGGCCGGGTAGAAGCGGTCGAGTCCGCCGGCCAGCACGGCGACCGTGGCGGGCTCCCCCGTGCCGGAGCCCAGGGCCGTCTGGTGGGCGAGGGCGTCGATCCCGTAGGCGCCGCCGGACATCACCGTGATTCCGCGTGCACCGATCCCCCCGGTCAGCATGCGGGTCGCGGTCCGTCCGTAGGCACTCGCCTCCCGGCTGCCGACGATGGCCAGGGTCCGATCCGCCCGGGGCATCCCGCCGGTCCCCCGGTACCAGAGCGCCACCGGTGCCGCCGGCCCGAGGTCCTCGACGGCCGGAGGCCAGCCCGGGTCGCCGGGGATGAGCAGGCCGCCGCCCAGGCGGTGCAGCGTCTCCAGGTCACGTTCCGGTGCGAGGGTCCCCGTCCGGGAGTTCCAGCGCTCCCGCCCGTTCCGCCAGCCGTGGCTCGTCAACGGGGTCCCGGCGGACTGCAGGGACAGGGAGAGTTCCTGGCGCTCCTCCGCGCTGGGGTGATCCCGCCCCGTGAGGAGGGCGAGGGCCCGGACCGCACCCCACACCCGGACCGCGGCCAGGCCGAGGACGTCTCCGGGGTCCACGAGCCGGGTGAGCGCGGCCCGGGCGATGCGTTCGGCGTGTGCGGTCCCTCCGGTGCTCACGCGGCCTCCTCGCCCTCGGTCCGGCGGCGCAGGTACAGGGCCGTGTCCACGTCCCCGGCCCCCGGCCGCTCCGCTCCCCGCAGGTCGGCGACCGTCCAGGCCAGGCGCATGACCCGCGCGTGGCCGCGGGCGGTGAGTTCCGCCCGGTCCACGGCGGCGTCCGCTGCGGCGCGGGCGCGCGGGTCCACCGCCAGTGGGCCGTCCCTCAGCAGGGTGGCGGGTGCGTGCGCGTTGCGGGCCAACCCCAGCGGAGCCAGCCTCTCGCGCTGCCGCCGCACTGCCGCCAGGACACGCCCGCGCACGGCGGCCGAGTCCTCGCCGGCCGGGCCCGAGGTCAGCGCCGAGGCATCCACGGCGGGCACGGTCACCTGGATGTCCACGCGGTCCAGCAACGGACCGGACAGCCGGCCGGAATAGCGCCGGCGCTGGATCGAGGTGCATCGGCACCGGCTCCCGCGGCCGCCTCCCCACCCGCACGGGCAGGGGTTCGCGGCCAGCACCAACTGGAACCGGGCCGGGTAGCGCACCGTCCCGCCGGAGCGGTGCAGGGTGACCGTCCCGGACTCCAGCGGTTGGCGCAGGGCGTCGAGGACACGCCGGTCGAATTCGGGGGCCTCATCCAGGAACAGCACCCCGCCGTGGGCGAGGGATGCCGCCCCGGGCCGCGCCACCCCGGAACCGCCCCCGACCAGCGATGCCATGGAGGCCGAGTGGTGGGGCGACTGGAACGGCGCGTTGCGGACCAGGGCCGTCACGTCCCGGGGCCGTCCGCTCAGGGACCGCACCGCGGTGGCCTCCAGCGCCGTGCGGTCGTCCAGGGGTGGCAGGATTCCGGGAAGCCGCTCTGCCAGCATCGTCTTGCCGGCACCCGGACTGCCTTCCAGGAGCAGGTGGTGGCCCCCGGCCGCCGCCACCTCCAGGGCGAACCGCGCCTCGAACTGCCCCGAGACGTCCGCCAGGTCCGCGGACGCACCGGCCCAAGACCCGGCCCCGTCGTCGGCGTCCGTTCCGGTGCCCGGCCGGTCCTCCACCGAGGTCGCCGGCCCCGGCGGCCTCACGGTGGTGAGCGGGGGTGCCTCCGGCACGCCACCGAAGGCGCGGATGACGTCATGGAGCGCCTTGAAGCCCCGCACTCGTGCCCCGGGGACCAAGGCGGCCTCCTCCACGGACTCCTCGGCGACGACGACCTCCGGATAACCGGCATCCACTGCGGCCATCACGCTGGGCAGGATGCCCGGGGCATGGCGGAGCCGGCCGTCCAGGCCCAGCTCGGCCAGGAACACGGCTCCGTCGACGTGGCGCACCTGGCCGTCCGCGGCATACGAGGCCATGACGATGGCCAGGACGATCTGCTCACGCGGACACGTCTAGACACGAGACTCCCGCGACTGTTGCCGCAGTCCGGGAGCATGGCAACCGTCTTAAGCCTTAGGAGACAGTCGCATGACTGATCGTACCCATTTTCAGCACCCCTTCACATGTTGGAAGCCTTCAAACGATTCAGCGGTTGAGACCAATGACATGACTCGCGCAACTTTCACCAGTTACCGGCCCGGTCTCTCAGCCAGGTTCACAACGCCAGACGTGCTGCTGGCCCTGTTTCTTCTGGTGAAGAGGGCCGAGAAGTGAACGATTTAGTCAGTGGGCGTGTGGACATCCTGACCGCCGAAGGGGCCCGGGATTTGACGGATCAAATTCGGGTAGGCCTCGAGGGAGTCTTTCAGCTGATCAAGGCCGCGTACCGCGGTAGGGCCTGGGTATCACTGGGTTTCGGATCGTGGGATGAGTACGTGACGCGTGAGTTCGGAAACCTGCACTTGCGTCCCCCGCGGGAGGTTCGGCTGGCTGTCGAGCGGTCGATCCATGTTG
>JAPFFX010000218.1 GCA_026645375.1 Citricoccus sp. WCRC_4
GGCGTCGAGGCCGTCCGCCCGGCCGCGCCACTTCCCGCGGCCGCATCGCTGCCCGGTCCGGGGCCTTGGCCCGGGTCGGGGCACCACGTGTCCGCGAGGGCCTCGGAGCCGCGGGCCAGCAGCGCGACGTCGGCGCCGACGTTCACGAAGTCGGCCCCGGCCTGCACGTACTCCCGGGCGTGGGCTTCGACGAAGGCGTTGACGCCCACGACCTTTCCCGCGGCCTTCACCTCGGCGATGACCGTCTTGACGGCGGCCACCACGTCAGGATGCGCCTGCTGCCCGATCAGCCCCATGGTGGCGGACAGGTCCGAGGGGCCGATGAAGATCCCGTCCACGCCGTCCACGGCGGCGATCTCCGCCGCGTTCTCCACGGCGGTGGCCGACTCGACCTGGACGAGGAGCGTCACCTGCGCCCCGGCGTCCTGGAGGTATCCGGCGGTCCGGTTCCACCGGCCGGACCGGGCCAGGGCCGAACCGACCCCGCGCACCCCGCGCGGCGGGTAGTGCATGGCCCGCACGGCCGCCTGCGCGTCCTCCGCCGTGTGGACCATGGGCACCAGCACGTTCTGGGCGCCCAGGTCCAGGACCTGCTTGATGATCACCTCGTCCAGGGCGGGCACCCGCACCAGCGCGAGCGTGCCCGTGCCCGCGATCACCCGCAACTGGGACTGGATGGACTCCAGCGACAGCGGGGCGTGCTCGGCGTCGATGAGGAGGTAGTCCAGCCCGGCACCGGCGCAGATCTCGGCGGCGGTGGGGTCGCCCGAGGACAGGAACATCCCGGCCACGGGGCGCCCGCCGCGGGCCCGGACGGCCTCGGCGGTGAACAGCTCGTTCAGGCTCGGCTCGGTGGTCACGCGAATCGGCATGTCACCGTTCCCAGCGGTCCGTAGTCGGCGTAGACGGTGTCCCCGGCGTAGACCCACATGGGCCGGGTGAAGGACCCGGCCAGGATGATCTCCCCGGCCTCGAGCACGTCCCCGTGCCCGGCGATCCGGTTGGCCAGCCAGTGCACCCCGTTGGCCGGGTGGTTCAGCACGCCGGCGGCCACGCCGGTCTCGATGATCTCCTCGTTGCGGGACAGGATGCCGGCGACCCAGCGCAGGTCCACGTCCCCGACGCCGACCGGGCGCCCGCCGAGCACCATGGAGCCCAGGGCGGCGTTGTCCGAGATGGTGTCCGTGATGGTGCGGCCCTTCATCTCGATGCGGGAGTCCAGCACCTCCAGGGCCGGCACCACGTACTCGGTGGCGCGCAGCACGTCCATCAGGTTCAGCCCGGGGCCCCGCAGCTCGTCCTTGAGCACGAAGGCCAGTTCCATCTCGATGCGTGGGTGGGTGTACCTCGCCCACTCGTACACGTGGCCGGACTCGACCACCTGGTCGTCGAAGATCACCCCGTAGTCCGGCTCGTCGATCCCGGTGGCCTCCTGCATGGCCTTGGAGGTCAGGCCGATCTTGTGGCCGACCTTGGTGCGGCCGGCCTCGACCTGCCGCTCGGCCCAGATGCGCTGGACGGCGTACGAGTCCTCGATCTGCATCTCGGGGTAGCGCGCGGTGAGCAGCGGGACGGGCTGGCGGTCGATGCCGGCCCGGTGCAGTTCGTCGGCGATCTTCACGTGGGTCTCATGGTCGAGCAAGCTGGCTCCTCCAAGGGGGTCCGCGGCGTGCCGCCACGGGTAGGCGTTGTGCGTCGATCGTATACGATAACGGCGCGATCTGCGTCACAGGTCGCGAGCCCGGCCGAACGAGGGCATGGACGGAAGCAGGGGCGAGACGGCAGGGCAGGCCAGGGAACGTCAGGGCAGGATGCGTAACCGCCGCGCGATGGCCACCGCCTCCACCCGGTTGTTGCAGTGCAGCTTCATCATCACCGAGCGCATGTAGCTCTTGACGGTCACCGGGCTGAGGGAGAGCCGCTCCCCGATCTCGGCATAGCTGCAGCCGAGGGCCACCTGGGACATCACGTCCATCTCCCGGCGGGTCAGCGCGGGAACCTCGGCGGGCACCGTACCCCGGCGCTCGAGGCGCTCCGCCACCGCGCGCACGGCGGCGACCAGGGTGGGATCGTGACTGGCGTGGGCGATCGCGATGAGCTCGGAGTGCGCGGTGCGCACGGCCTCCTCGAGGTCCCGGGCGTCGCCGGCGCCGGCGCTGTCCGCCAGGCCGATCATGGAGACCCTGCGGTCGACCTCGTCGCGCACGCGCAATTCCTGGGCGATCGCGCGGCCGGTGGACACCATGCCGTGGATCACCCGGTCCCCCACGGTGCCCGCCTGCCGCGTGGCGGCGTACAGCACGGCGCGCGGCCGCTGGCCGACCACCACGGGGATGGCCGCCATGGAGGAGAGGCCCTCGGCGCTGACCACCTCGTCGAACTGGTGCGTGATGGACGGCGCGGTGACGTAGTCCTCCACGGTCAGCGGCCGGTCCCGGGCCATCGCCTCGCCACCCAGCCCCTGGCCCACGGGCACCTGCTGCCCGGCCAGGACCCGGGTCCGGGCGCCACGCAGCTCGGAGATCTCCAGGCGGCCGTCGTGCACGATCCCGCCGAAGCACACGTCCGTCAGCGTCTCCTGGCGCACCTTGCGCAGCCACGCCCGGATGAGCTCCCGGTCATCAGGGCGCAGCAGTTCGACGGACGGGCTCAACACAGGCGGCTCTCCCCTCGTGTGTGATCCACAACACTTTAGCAAGACAAGGAAGCCACGACCCATGCTGCCGGGCCGTGGCTTCCTGGGGTTGACGCGGATCAGGCGGCGTTCACCGGCTCCGCGGTCGTCTCCTGGGCCCCGAGGTCGGATCCCTTGGTCTCGCGCAGCATGGCCAGGACCACCACGCTGATCACCGCGATGCCCGAGAGCATCAGGCCCACGGCCCCGCCGCCGAAGGTCGCCATCAGGGTGGCCGCGGCCAGCGGCGGCAGGGCCCCGCCGAAGATCCCCGCCAGGCTGTAGGCCAGCCCGGCACCGGTGTAGCGGTACTCGGTCTGGAACAGCTCGGGCAGGAAGGCCCCGGCGGCGCCGAAGCTCAGCCCGGCCACGACGAGCGTCCCGATCACGCCGAGGGTGAAGAACAGGAAGCTGCCGCCCTCCTCGGTGAGCCCCGTGTTCAGCACCGGGAACATCACGAAGGACCAGACCAGGCCGACCACGCCCGCCAGCAGCAGGGTGCCCCGGCGTCCGATGCGGTCGGAGAGGATGCCCGAGCCCACGGTGGCGATCGCGAAGAACACGGAGGTGATGACGCCGGTGGTCAGCACCTCATTGCGCTCCAGCTGCAACACGGTCGTCCCGTAGCTGGTGAGGAACGAGGTGCCGATGTAGAAGAAGGCGAACAGGGAGCTGAAGGCCAGCCCGCCCAGCAGCATCTCCTTCCACTGCCGGCGCACGGACTCCCAGATCGGCAGGGTGCGGGGGGAGGCCGCCGCCACGGCCGGGCCGCCGGCCCGCACGTCCTCCGCCTGGGCCCTGGCCTCCGCCGCGGCCTTGGCCTTGGCCGCCAGGAACACCGGGGTCTCCTCGATGCTCAGGCGGATCCACAGGCCCACGATCACCAGGGCGGCGCTGAGGACGAACGGCACGCGCCAGCCGATCTCCATGAACGCCCCGGAGGAGTCCCCGAGGGTGATGTTGGTGACGAGGAAGGTGCCGCTGGCCAGGCCGAACGCGATCGCCGGGCCGAGCATCGGCAGGGAGGCGAAGTAGCCGCGCAGCTTCGGCGGGGCGTACTCGGCGGCCATCAGCGCGGCCCCGGCCCACTCGCCGCCCACGGCGAAGCCCTGCAGGAAGCGCAGCGTCACCAGCAGGATGGGTGCGACGACCGCGAAGGCCCCGAGGCTCGCCGGCGTCGGCAGCAGGCCGATCAGCACGGTGGCCACGCCCATGATCAGCAGGGTGGCCACGAGGGCCTTCTTGCGACCGATCCGGTCACCGAAGTGCCCGAAGATGACCGCGCCCACGGGCCGGGCGAAGAAGGCGACCGCGAAGGTGGCGAAAGAGGCCACCAGGCCGCCGGCCTCGCCCAGGGTGCCGAAGAAGAGGGTGGGGAACACCAGCGCCGCCGCGGTGCCGTAGATGAAGAAGTCGTAGTACTCGATGGTGGTGCCCACCGTGGTGGCGACGGCGACACGGGCCATCGGCGGCTTCTTGGCCGGCGCGGCGGCCTCGGTCAACGGCTGCTGCCGGTCATGGCTCATCAGGGTCATGGCCTCTCCTCAGTGCGGACGATCAATGTGATGTGCGCCACACTATGAGCCGAAAGGACCGCCCGTTACCTCCCGAAGGAGGTAGCGGGCTCAGACCGCGACGCCGGCCGGCCCCTCACGGCGTGA
>JAPFFX010000219.1 GCA_026645375.1 Citricoccus sp. WCRC_4
GAGGTGGGCTCGGTGGATGTCATCGTGCCGGCCGGTGGACTGCGGCCCTACCTGGTGGATGCCGTGGAACGCGGGTTGCGCCAGGCCGGCGTGACCGTCGAGGACACGCAGGAGGCCCAGACCGCCGACGCGCGGTGAGGCCGGTGCGGGCCCGCTCCACCGCGGGCCCGCACCACCCGTGCATCAGGTGCGGGATCCGACGCCGAAGAAGTCCCTGGACGGCGACGGATCCCGCACCTGGCCTGTCTTCCCCGGCGGCCCGGGTCAGTGGCCGGTGGTCTCGTCGTCGCTGTCCGGGCCTCGGTCGGCCGGCACCAGGACGGTGATGTTGCCCGGGCCCGGCTTGGTGCGGCCCGAACGGCCGGTGGGGATCTCTGCGCCCACGTCGGCGATCACGGATTCCAGCACCGCGCCGGCCGGAACGGTGGCCTGGCCCAGCAGCACCGACCGGGACACCCTCGCCCCGGCCTCCACGACCACGCCGGGCCCGATGACGCTGTGCTCGACCTCGCCCAGGATCCTGGCACCGGCTGAGATGAGCGAGGCCGAGACGGTCGCCCTCGTGTCGATCCAAGCCGGCGGGGTGGACTCGGCGTTGGTGATCAACGGCCAGCCGGGCCTGCTCAACTGCAGGCCACGCTGCTCCAACAACTCCATGTGGGCCTTGAAGTAGGCATCGATGGTCCCGATGTCCCTCCAGTACCCCTCGAGCCGGTATTCGTGGACGCGGCACTCCTGGACGAAGTGCGGCAGGATCGTCTCCCCGTAGTCGCCCAGGGAGGTGCCCTCCGGGTCGTCCTGTTCCGCGGTGAGGCGGCGGGTGGCCCGGGCCAGGGCGGCGACGTCGAAGAGGAAGATCTCGGCCGCCACGAGGTTCCCGGCCGGGTCCTCGGGCTTGTACGCGTAGTCGGTGACCGTACCGTCGCCGGCCGCCTGCACCACGCCGAACCGGGACGGGTCCTCATCGGTCTCGGTGGTCACCACCGTCAGGTCCGAGCCGCGCTCGCTGTGCTGTTCCAGGGCGGGGCCGAGGTCGAACTGGTAGAGGTGGTCGGCGCTGAGCACCACGACGGTCTCCGCGCCGAAGGCCTCCAGCAGGGACAACTGCTGGAACAGGGCGTGGCCGTTGCCGGTGGAGAACCCCTCCTCGGTGCGGCCCTCCGCGGGGGGCAGGATCCGCAGGCCGTGCCGGGTGCCGTCCAGGTCCCAGGGCCGGCCCCCGGCCAGGTGCTGGTTCAGGGTGAAGGGGCGGTACTGCTCGACCACCCACACGTCCCGGAGCCCCGAGTGGGCCAGGTTGGACAGCACCACGTCGATCAGCCGGTACTGCCCGGCGAGGGGGACGGCGGGCTTGGACCGGGCATCGGTCAGCGGCGAGAGCCGTGATCCGCGGCCACCGGCCAGGACCAGGGCCACCGTCCGGCGGGCGGGGTCGTCGGGAAAGGGGTCGGCCATGGCTCCTCCTGTAGCGTCGGCGTCCGGTCACCCGGCAGCGTGGGCGGTCCGGTGTGGACTCCGGTGGCGGCTCGGAGGCCGGCCACCGTGCCGCGCCCCGGCGTTCGTTCCGGCCTTCACGGTAACCCCTGTGGAGCCGGCCCGTCAGCCGCCCCGCCCCGTCAGCCGCCCGCCGTCGTCGACGACCCCGTCCCGTCACCCCGGTCGTCACCGTTGGCAGTGGGGGCACCAGAAGAGCACGCGCTCGGGGGTCCCGGACGCGAGGTCCCCGAATTGCTCGACAACGACCGGCCCGCCACAGCGCAGGCAACCCTTGCGCTCCCGCCCGTAGACCCAGTAGTTCGGCTGGCGGCGTCCGGGCAGCCCGGCGCCAGAAGCGCCAGAAGCGCCGGCCGTGCTCCCAGGGCTCGCAGCTTCGGCTGCGGCGCGGCCGCGCGGACCGCCGTCCACGGGAACCCCGCCCGGCGTGAACCGTGCGCCGCCCGCGTCCCGCCGGCCCCCCGCGCGGCGCACCTCCGGGGTGGGCCGCACCCGGACGCCGTAGGCGGCTTCACCGTCGGGCATGACCCCGGTGGTGCCCCGCGGTCCGGGGCCGGTGTTGACGCGCATCAGGTCCCGGGCCAGCAGCACCAGTCCGGGCACGTCCGGCACGGCACCCACCGGCCGGTGGGGGTGGAGCCCGGCCAGCAGCAGGGTCTCGCAACGGTAGATGTTGCCGATCCCGGAGACCAGGCGCTGGTCCAGCAGGGCCAGCCCGATCGGCCGCTGCGGGTCAGCCTGCAGCCGCGTCACCGACTCGTCGAGCAACCGGGCCGCCTCCGCGGGGTCCTCCCAGGCCGGATCGAGCAGGTCCGGTCCCAGGAAGGACAGCCGCTCGGCGACGGAGGCCGTCGGCAGCACCTCCAGCAGTCCGAGCTGGAACCCGACGACCTGGTCCCCGGCCGTCTCCAGGACGCATCGGGCCTGCCAGCCGGGGGACCGCCATCGGGGCCGGACCGGGCCGCCGTCGGGACCGGTGCGGGAGTACACGTCCCAGTGCCCCTCCATCTTCAGGTGGGACAGCACGGCGCGTTCACCGGTGTCGATCACGAGGTACTTGGCGCGAGGCCACACCGCGCCCACCGTGGTGCCGGACAGGTCGGCGGTGGCCAGCTGGGGGACCCGGAAGTCGGTGCGCCACAGTTGTTGCCCGGTCAGCACCGGGCGGAGCCGGTCGGCCACCCGGACCAGGGAGTCACCCTCGGGCATGCCGACCTCCGGGGCGCTCCCGTGAGGTCCTGGGGCAGCTCACGACCGGAACCTCACGCCGGAGGGCGAGGAGTAGAAGCCCGCCTCCAGCAGCGCGGCGGCCAGGGCGGTGCCGGGCACCGGCAGGCCGTTGACCTTCTCCAGCGACATCTTCTCCACCCGAGCCGTCCGCAGGGCCCACGCCAGCGACTGGGCCGTGGGCCCGAGCACGCTCGGGTCCTCGGAGAAGCACAACAGGGTGCGCCCGCCGCGCTCCACGTACAGCACCAACTCCCCGGAGACCAGCACGACGACGGCCCCGGCCTTGCGTCCGGGCCGTTGGCCGGTGGGGCGCACCCCGTCCTGGTCGGCGGGGATCTCCGGCCACGGCAGGGCCGCGCCGTAGGGGTTGGCCGGATCCGTGGCGGCCAGCGCGATGGCGGGGGGACCGGGATCCGGCCGGGGGTTCCGCCCGGGCGGGGTCCAGGACGCGGCGGCCGAGGGTCCCGGAGGGGACCACGTCGCGCCGGCCGAGGGTCCCGGAGGGGACCACGTCGCGCCGGCCGGGGCACCAGGGGCGGACGCCGCGGACGGACCCGCCGCCGGGGAGTCGGCAACGTCCTGGCGGGCGAAGCCGCGCAGCCGGTCCACGGTGGCCCCGGTGGAGAACTGGGCGGCGCCGAGGTGTTCGATGTAGTACCCGCGGCGGACCTGGCCGGCCTCCTCCATCCGGGTGAGCAGCCGGTACTGGGTGGCGAAGCCGCCGGGCACCTCCTCGGCCATGACCGAGCCCCGCGTGATGACGCCGTAGCGGTCCAGCAGGTACTCGGCGGCCGAGTGGGCCCGCAGGGTGGGGTCGGTGGCCGGGGCCGGCAGCAGCGACCACCGTCCCGCGGCCCGAGCGGCTCCCGTGGGCCCGAGCTCGGCGGGAAGTCCCGTCCCGGAGGGCCCGGGGAGCGTCCCGTCGTCACCGGCCAGGGCTCCGTCGAGGGAACCGGTGACCTCCTCGAGGCGTCGCAGCCGCGAGAGGCGGGCTCCGCGTCCGGGACGGGCGGGCCGGGCGCGGGGGGTGCGCGCCCGGGACTTGTGAGCGGTCCGTCCCTGGCCGAGCAGCCCGCGGACCGGGGCCAGGGTGTCGTTGCCGACCCGCCCGGCCCAGACGAGGTCCCAGAGGGCGGCGAGGATGTCCGCGTTCGTCGGGCGGTCGTCGTCACCGCTCCAGCCCTCGCGCACCCGGCCGGCGAGCGGGCCGAAGAACCAGGCCCCACCGCCGTCGAGCACCTCCTGCAGCGCCCGGTGCACCGGGTTCGGCTCGAAGTCCTCGGCGCGGGCCAGGCTCAGGTCCACGGAGTCGACGTGGTGGAAGGCGATCCAGCCGTCGTTGCCGGCCGCCGCGGCGGTGCCGGACCAGAGGAACTCACCGGTGGCCAGCAGCTCATCGAGCTGGGACGGGGCGTAGTCGCGCACGCGGGCCGGCAGCACGTGCGACTCCCACGCACTGGCCGGGACCGGCACGCCGGAGAGCTGGTCGAGGACGGTGGCCACGCCGTCCCCGCCGCGCAGGGTGGCCGGGGAGCCGCCACCGGGGGCCGGATCCAGGTGCTGCCAGTCGGCGAGGAAGCGGGCGTAGGCGGGCTGCTCCACCGGCTCGACCTCGGCCCGCAGGGCGGCCAGCGAGCGGCGCCGGATGCGCCGCAGCACCTCGACCTCGCACCACTCGGTGTCCAGCGGACCTGGCTGTCCCGTCCCGCCGGGGCGGTACCGTCCCTCGCTGACTCGGCGCTCGGCCGCCAGCCGCTGCAGGACCTGGAGCACGACGGCGGCGCCGAGTCCCAGCGCGGCACCGGCCTCGGTGGCGGTGAACGGGCCGTGGGTGCGGGCATAGCGGGAGACCAGGTCACCGAGGGGGTCGGTGACCGGTTCGATGAACGCCAGCGGGACGCCCATCGGCAGGGCGACGCCGAGGGCATCGCGCAGACGGGCGGCGTCCTCGATGGCGGCGTAGTGTTCCTGCCCGCCCAACCGGATCCGCAGGGCACGGTTCGCCGCGACCAGCTCGTCGAGCAGGATGACGGCCTGGTGCTCGGTGGCGGAACCGGCGGCGGCCCCGGAGTCCTCGGCCTCCGGCTGCTGCATGCGGGCGGCGGCCTCGGCGGCGGTCAGCGGGCCCAGCAGCCGCAACAGGTCGGCCAGTCCCTCCGCGCCCTTGACCCTCCGGGTGGGGGAGAGCCGCTGCAGGTCGGCCTCGACCGTGGCGATGACGCCCGGGTCCAGCAGGTCTGCCAGCTCGGCACGCCCCAGCAGCTCGTTGAGCAGCCCGGGATCCAGCGAGAGGGCGGCGGCGCGGCGCTCGGCCAGCGGGGAGTCACCCTCGTAGATGAACTGGGCCACGTAGCCGAACAGCAGCGACTGGGCGAACGGCGAGGGGGACTGCGTGGTGGTCTCCACCAGGCGCAGGGACTTGTCCTCGATCCGCCCGGCCAGTCGCTTCAGGGCCGGTAGGTCATAGACGTCTTGGAGGCACTCCCGGACGGTCTCCAGGATGATGGGGAACTGCGGGTACTTCCGGGCGACCTCCAGCAGCTGGGCCGCCCGCTGGCGCTGCTGCCACAGCGGTGAGCGCTTGCGCGGGTCCCGCCGCGGCAGCAGCAGGGCGCGTGCGGCGTTCTCCCGGAACCGGGCGGCGAACAGCGCCGAACCGCCCACCTCCTCGGTGACGATCTCCTCGAGTTCCTCGGCCGTGAACAGGAACAGCTCGGCACCGGGCGGCTCGTCCTCCATCATCGGCACGCGCAGCACGATCCCGTCGTCTGCGGCCATGGCCGAGCCGTCCATCCCGTACCGGGCGTGCAGGCGGGCACCCACGGCCAGCGCCCACGGGGCGTGCACCGGCATCCCGTAGGGGGAGTGCAGGACCACGCGCCAGTCGCCCAGCTCGTCGTGGAAGCGCTCGACGACGAGGGTCTTCTCGGTGGGCAGCACCCCGGTCGCCTCGCGCTGCTCCGTCAGGTAGGCGGTGAGGTTGTCCCGGGCCCACTCGTCCAGGCCCGCGGCCTGCAACCGGTCCGCGGCCAGGCTCCCGGCGCCGGCGCGCCCGTCCTGGGCGGACGGCTCCGATGACGGCGCGGCGGACTGCGCCGTCTCCACCTCGCGGCGGAAGGCCCCGACGGCCTCGCCCAGCTCGGCGGGGCGGCCCTCGGCATCGCCGCGCCAGAACGGCAACCGCCCGGGCTGGCCGAAGGCCGGGATGACGAGCACCCGGTCGTGGGTGATGTCCTGGATCTGCCAACTGGTGGCGCCCAGGACGATGACGTCCCCCACCCGGGACTCGTAGACCATCTCCTCGTCCAGCTCCCCGACCCGGCGACCGCCGGTGCGGGCCGTGCCCGCCGCCGTCGGGCCGTCCGCGCCGGCGCCCGACGGGTCCTCGGAGCCGGCCAGGAAGACGCCGAACAACCCGCGGTCCGGGATCGTGCCGCCGGAGGTGACGGCCAGCCACTGGGAGCCGTTGCGGCCGGTCAGGGTGCCGGCCTCGCGGTCCCAGACCACGCGGGGGCGCAACTCGGCGAACTCGTCCGAGGGATAGCGACCGGAGAGCAGGTCCAGGACGGACTCGAAGGCCGAGTGGGGCAGGGTCGCGAAGGGGGCGGTGCGGCGCAGGCGGTCGAACCAGGCCTCGGCGTCGAGCTCGTCCAGGGCGCAGGCCGCCACGGTCTGCTGGGCCAGGATGTCCAGCGGATTGGCGGGCACGGTGAGGGACTCGATCTTCCCGGCCAGCATCCGCTCCACCACGACCGTGGTGTCCACCAGGTCACCACGGTGCTTGGGGAAGAACCAGCCGGAGGAGGTCTCACCGACCTGGTGGCCGGCCCGGCCCACGCGCTGCAGGCCCGAGGCCACCGACGGCGGTGACTCGACCTGGATGACGAGGTCCACGGCGCCCATGTCGATGCCGAGCTCCAGTGAGCTGGTGGCCACCACGCAGCGCAGCTGGCCGGTCTTCAGCGCATCCTCGATGAGGGCGCGCTGCTCCTTGGACACCGAGCCGTGGTGGGCCCGGGCGAACTCGGTGCCGGTGCCCTCGGTGCTCGTCCCGGCCGACTGGCCGGACCCGCCCATCAGCTGGGCGGGAGCGTGTCCCGGGGCAGGCCGGTCTCCCCGGGCGCCGGGCACCGCCCCCGCCAGGACCTCATCGAGGCGTGCCGGCTCATCCGGTCCACCGCCGTGCGCATCATCTGGCGCGTCCATTCCGGCGCCCGCGTGGAAGGACCCGGCGAGCTGGCGCTCCTCCCAGATCTCGTTGAGCCGCCCGGTGAGCCGCTCGGCCAGCCGCCGTGAGTTGGCGAAGACGATGGTCGACCGGTTCCATGCGACCAGGTCGACGATCCGTTCCTCCACGTGTGGCCAGATCGAGGCCTGGGCCTCCAGCCCGGAGCCGGGCCCGAGGTCGTGGGCGCCGGCAGCCGAGGGCAGCTCCGTCATGTCCGGCACCGGGACGGTGACATGCACGTCCCAGGACTTGG